>NZ_BPPH01000040.1:0-16558 GCF_021602765.1 Acinetobacter sp. KAM396 | reverse complement strand
TGCTGAAAAGGTTGCCGACACATAAAGTGACTCAGATTGAAGAATTACTGCCACATCGCTGGAAATCCAACTCAAATTAAAAAATAGGCATGGGGTTCAGCGGACGCTTACATATAATCTTATTATTTTTAACCTCAAAAAATGAAGCACCTTTAAAAGTGATTACTTTTGCGTCTTTTTTACCAGACTGGTCTTTTTTATTGAGGGTTCCCTGAAGCTGCCATTCGACAGCAACCTTATCACCAACAATGAGTGGCGGGGATGTAAGCGTCATCTTCCGATCAGGAATGACTGTTAATAAAAACTTGGGTACCTCAATTACAGATGCTGTACCTTTACGGTTTTCTTCATTACTTGTATTGAAATACTCAACATTCGTGTCAAGAACTTTAGTCAGGTCATCTGGCTGCGTACCATTCCAGATATTAAGATAGCTCTCCACGGTTTCCAAAGCTGTATTGATCGGTGCTTTTGCATGCGAAATTGAAGCTAATCCTAACGTCATAAGAATGAGTAAGAATGTCATGAAAAAAGGCTTTGATTTTTTCCCTTGACCATCAACATCTTGCTTCAATTGATTGATATAAATAGTGTTCATCATATTCACCTTAGACTTGAATAAGTTCATCCACAATCCGTTCGGCGTCTTCCCTGGTATTGACGATTTCATAAGGAATGCCAAATGCCTTTACAGCCATTTCCGTCATCTTTCTGATGGCAACTCTTTTTTCCTGATCAGGTTCAATGCAGATAATTGCCTTACATAACTGATTAAGTTCATCTTTATGGTTTTTAAGCCAAAGACCACGTTGTTTAAAGTCTTCAGGTGTTTCTTGCATTGATAATTGATCATAAACAATCACAAACGGACTGCTCATTTCCAAGAATTCCTGCATTTCCAACTGCCATTGAGGTGAATAACCTGGAACTGCCTGATCTTGCTTAAACTCAACAAATGGGAAGTTTTCTATATCATGGATAATAAATTTCATTTATATGACCTCATATTCTGTTTCATCTTGTCAGGAATTCATCTCTTTCCATCAAAAGATGAACTCCATCGATGTGCTATTTCAAAGATTTACGTTCAATCTGTACGGTATGTTCATTCCAGCCTCCACCTAATGCCTTGTAGAGGTTGACCTGATTATTCAGGCGTTCCAGGCGGGTCTGTATAAGTGCCTGCTGAGATGCGTACAGTGTTCGTTGTGAGTCGAGGACTGCGAGATAATTATCTTCACCAGCATCAAAACGTAAGGTTGCCAACTTATGAGCATCCTGGCTGGCCGCAATCATTTGCTGCTGCGATTTGATCTGTTCATCTAGCGTAGATTTGCCAGCCAGCCCATCAGCAACTTCACGAAAAGCTGTTTGAATAGATTTGTCATAGTTGATGACTTCAATCTGCTTCATGATATGTGAGCGATCCAGATTTGCCTGATTTAAACCTGCACTAAATATGGGCAAGTTAATCTTGGGCATAAAACTCCATGCACCTGTACCTGCATTAAATAGATTATCCAGACTGGAACTTGCCGTACCCGCCGAACCCGTTAGGGTAATGGATGGAAAAAATGCTGCACGGGCTGCTCCAATGTTTGCATTCGCAGCCTGAAGCTTATGTTCTGCGGCACGAATGTCTGGACGACGTTGAAGTAGATCCGATGGTAAACCAACTGGTATATCCTGTATGACAACCTGATCAGGAATTTTTGGGGACTGGTCCAATTGGACCGCAAGTTCCTGTGTTAATGGCGAACCCAGAAGTAACACCAGAGCATTACGATCCTGTGCAGTAATACGCAAGAATTTTGCATAATTGATTTGTGCTGTGCGCAGTCCTATTTCAGCTTGACGTAAGTCAAATCGGGTTGCATTACCAACATCAACAAGTTTCCTGGTCAAGTCATAGGATTTCTGCTGTGTCGCCAAAGTCGCCTTGGTTAAACCTAACGTTTCCTGATCGGCCTTATAGACCAGATAAGCATTAGCAACTGCGGATACCAGACTTAACTGTGATGCTGTCTGGACCTCTTTAGAAGCCAAATAGTTCTGTAAAGCCTGATCACTCAGACTGCGTACTCGGCCCCATAAATCGATTTCCCATGCGACCGAAGTAACACCAACCTGATACATGCGGGGGTTATAAGCAAGATCAGACGGTAAACGCTGACTGGCTGACTCTGCGGTAACACTCACATGTGGTAAACGGTCAGCACGACGAATACGATACTGTGCTTCTATCGCCTCAACATTTAAAGCTGTCACCTTAAAATCATGATTGTTTTTCAATGCATGATCGATGAGTTGGAGCAAGACAGGATCGGTATAAAAGTCACGCCAGCCAATATCGGCTGCGACTGTTTGCTTTCCATTGTTCACTTGCAGCCCTGGATAAGCCTCTCCTGTTGGATAGTGTTCCGACACAGGAGAGACAGGTCGCTCATATATGGGTGCCATTGAACATCCTGCAAGAATAGTGGCAGTGGTTAGTACACTCATTTTCTTGAGGAAGGTGTATCGGTTTAAATGAAGTGTTAAATTTTTCATTTTGAACCCTCCTGTACCAGTGCTTTGGCCTGTTCTCTACGCAGAATAAAATTACGAATGACGACATAGAAAATGGGTGTAAACAGCAAACCAAAGATTGTCACGCCCAGCATTCCAGAGAAAACAGCGATACCCATGGCATGACGCATTTCTGCACCAGCACCTGTGGCTAATACCAGTGGTATCACACCAGCAATAAATGCAATTGAGGTCATTAGAATCGGGCGTAATCTTAATCGGGCTGCTTCAAGTACTGCATCAAAAGGATTCAAACCCTCATCCTCTTTGGCTCGGGCAAACTCCACAATTAAGATGGCATTTTTTGCAGCAAGTCCCACCAGAACAACAAAGCCAATCTGGGTAAAGATGTTGTTATCACTACCAGTTACCCAAACACCTACAATCGCAGATAACAAGGCCATTGGTGCAATAAGTAATACTGCAAAAGGCATTGACCAACTGTTGTATTGAGCTGCAAGGAAAAGGAACGCCAAAATAATTGCTAGAGCAAAAACCATGACCGCAGTATTGCCTGTATTCTTTTCCTGATAGACCAGATCGGTCCATTCATAGGTCATACCTTGTGGCAATGTTTCCTGCACAATTTTTTCAATTGCGGCAGTTGCCTGACCAGATGAATAACCTGATGCAGCGTTACCACTAATATCGGCTGATGGGAAACTGTTATAGTGCATAACACGATCAGGGCCAGAACTACGCTTAATCGTGACAAAGGTCGAAAGCGGAATCATGTCTCCCGCTGCATTTCTCACCTTTAACAGATTAATGTTCTCTGGTTGCATACGGAATGGGGAATCTGCCTGAGCAATTACACGATAAGTACGACCAAACCGATTAAAGTCATTGATATAGATTGACCCCAGATTGATTTGTAGTGTTTCAAAAATATCGGTCAGTGGTACACCTTGTGACTTCGCTTTTACACGGTCAATATCAACTTCAATCTGTGGAGCATTTGCCTGGAAACTCGCAAGCATACCGACAAGTTCAGGCGTCTGAGAGGCTTTCGCCATAATCTCGCCCTGTACACGTGCCAGTGTTTCAAAGCCTAAACCAGCCCGATCTTCAATTTGTAGCTTGAATCCGCCCATAGAACCTAAGCCAGGTACTGGTGGTGGTGGAAAGATGCCCGCAAATCCGTCAGGAATCTGACTGAATTTACCCATTAATTTTCCAGCAATTGCTCCTGCTGATAATGAGGGGTCCTGACGAGCCTCAAATGGATCAAGCATGGCAAACATCAAGGCAGAGTTTGGTACATTGACTGGACCACTTGGTGTAAAGCCTGGGAATGCCATGACGCTTTCCACACCAGGTTCATTCAGTGCAATTTCCGTCATCTGTTTAACTACAGCTTCTGTGCGGTCTAAAGATGCGCCTGTAGGTAACTGGGCGATACCAACTAGATAATACTTGTCCTGTGCAGGAACAAAGCCTTGCGGCACTTTGTTAAAACCTAACCAAGTTAGGCCAAGAAAACCTACATACAAAATCAGCATGATGGCACTTAAACGTACCCCCTTGCGGACTGCACCTACATATTTGTCCGATGCCTTATCAAAGAACCGATTGAATCCTCTAAAGAACCAACCAAATAAGCGTTCGGTTAAATCACGTTTTTTATTTCCAGCTTGATGTGGTTTAAGCAAGATACCTGCTAAAGCTGGTGAAAGTGTTAAAGAGTTGATTGCAGATAAGATGGTTGAAATCGCAATGGTCAAGGCAAATTGGCGATAGAACTCACCCTGCAATCCTGTAAGAAATGCCGATGGAATAAATACAGCAGATAAAACCGCAGTAATCGCGATAATTGGCCCTGTCACCTCAGACATTGCCTTACGGGCAGCTTCTTTTGGTGATTCGCCTAATGCAATATGCCGTTCTACGTTCTCCACCACCACAATTGCATCATCGACCACAATACCAATCGACAGTACCAGTCCAAATAAGGTCAATGTATTTAGGGAGAAGCCGAAATAATACATAATTGCAAACGTACCAATCAGTGAAACGGGAACGGCAATTAAAGGAATAATGGATGCACGCCATGTTTGCAGGAACAGGATGACAACAAGCACAACCAGTGCAATGGCTTCTAACAGAGTGGTAATGACTGATTTCAAAGAAGCTTTTACGAAAATATTTGGATCATAAGGAATTTTATAATCCACACCGTCAGGGAAGCTTTTCTTCAATTCTGCCATCGTTTCACGGACTTCACTTGAAACATCGAGTGCATTGGCACCTGGTGTCATAAAGATTTGTAAGGCAGATGTTGGCTTACCATCCAGTAAAGCTCGCATGGTATAAGCATCAGAACCCAGTTCAATTCGTGCAACATCTTTCAGGCGTGTGATTTGTCCAGTGTCACCAGCTTTAACCACGATTTCACTGAATTGCTCTTCAGTGGTTAAACGTCCCAGCGTATTAACAGTAACTTGATAGGCCGATGTTGTATTTGGTTGTTGACCAACAGAACCCGCAGCAACCTGCATGTTTTGTTCACGAATGGCTGCAACCACATCATTGGCGGTTAAACCACGGGCAGCCACTTTTTCAGGATCAATCCAGACACGCATCGAATATTCACCAGCACCACCAATCTCGATATTTCCAACACCTGGTAAACGTGCAAGCTCATCACGCACATTTAACAGTGCATAGTTGGACAAATATAGTGGATCATGATTCTTGTTGGATGACACCAAATTGATGACCATGAGAATATCGGGTGAGGTTTTTTCAGTGACCACACCAATGCGTTGAACTTCTTCAGGTAAGCGTGGCAATGCACGAGAAACCCTGTTTTGTACCTGTATCTGTGCTTTATCAGGGTCTGTACCCTGTTTAAAGGTGACGGTCAGTACCATCTTGCCATCGGCTGCGGTTTGAGAACTCATATACAACATGTTCTCAACACCGTTCACGGCTTGTTCCAGAGGGGAGGAAACCGTCTCGGCAATGATTTTGGGGTTGGCACCAGGATAACTTGCCATGACCTGTACAGTCGGTGGTGTAATGGCTGGATATTCACTCAATGGCAGTTTAAACAGTGATAAAGCACCGAGAATGACGATCAGCACAGAGATCACGACCGCAAATATTGGCCGATTAACAAAGAAATGAGGGAAATTCTTCATGGCTTATTTCCCCTGTGCGGCACTTTCAGTCGGAGTAGGCGTTTGCATTGGAACGATATTTGGCTTGACCTGCATTCCTGGGCGAACCAGCCCTTTAATAATGACTTTATCGCCAGTTTGCAGACCACTGCTAATAATCCGCAATCCATCAACGACCGAGCCAAGTGTTACAGGCCTAAATTCAACCGTATTATTCGAACCAAGAACCAGAACAAAATTATTGCCCTGATCTGTACCCACCGCCTGATCATCTATCAGAATGGTGGACTGTTTATTTCCAGTGGTCAGCTTAACTCTGGCAAACATACCTGGTGCTAATTCACCTGAATCATTGGTAATAGATGCCCTAACCCGTAGCGTCCCTGTACGCTGGTCAATTTGAGTACTTACAAAGTTTAATTTCCCTGTATAAGGATAAGTTTCTGTATTTGCCAATCCCATTTCGATTGGCAAGTTGAATTGTCCAGATTTATTTTGTCCCTTTAGATTGAGAAAGGTTTTTTCATCAAGGTCAAAATAAACATACAGCGGATTGACTGAAACGATGGTGGTTAAGGCTGTGGCATTGCCTGTATTTCCACCTGCAATCAAGTTACCACTGGTGACAAGAACACGGTCAATACGTCCTGAAATCGGTGCTGTAATATTGGTATAAGATAAATCCAGCTTCGCTGCACTGACGGCTGCCTGAGCCTCCTGTACTTGAGCCTGACGGTTATTTTTGGTTGCCAGTGCATCGTCATAAACCTTATTGGAGACGGCACCACTTTCGACCAGTTTATTTGCCCGGTTAAAATCCAGAACAGCCTGGCTATACTGAACCTCTGCTGCTTTCAGTCGTGCCTGGGCTGTCTTCAGAGCAACCTGAAAAGGTGCAGGATCAATTTTAAATAATACCTGTCCCTTACGAACATAACTGCCCTCAGGAACACTAACACTATTAATGACACCACCGACTCGGGACTTGATTTCAACGCTTTGTGGTGCCGATAAGTAGCCTGTATATTCGGCAGTTGGATTAAGTTCTTGTGTAATTACTTCCGCAACTGGAACCTGAGGAATAGGCATTTGAGCTGAACTAGCTTGTTGCTTGGGTTGATCCGATATATTTTTTGCTGTGTACAGCAGACCACCTGAGATAGCAATCACTACTGCTACAGCAACCGCTGTCATTCGTTTTTTCATGATATTCACCTTTTATGCAAAGCTACATCACTCTGGATAGGTTTCTGTAGCAGTTGCACACATGCTAATGTTTCCAATAATTGGAAGGTCAATAGGGTGATCTGAATAGATTATACAAATGAACATATATTTATATGAATTATTAAAAAGTGAATTTCTATAAGTTTAATAGTCCGTTTTTTCAGCTTTATAAAACATACCTCCGTCTATGGAAATTAAATTCATGCAATATCCCTCCAGTATTAGACTGTCAAATTATTCATTTTATCCTAAGTAGAAATTTCTCTTAGAATAAGTAAAAACAGTATTACTTTAGAAAATTTGATTCCCTATTAGCTCAAAAATGGCACATGCCATTGATTATATTAAAATTAATAAATTAAATTTGACAATTTTTACATATGAGCATATATTCATATGTAAAAATATATACATGTTAGGTTTTTATACATGAGTAATCAACGCGATCACAATCATAAATGTCATGATCATTCGCATGAAGGTCATGATCATTCGCATGAAGGTCATGATCATTCACATGTTCCTGATGTGAGTAACGGAAACGAAAGAAAAATTCTGATTTCGTTTTTTATCATTTTCGGGTTCATGCTTGTAGAAGCCACTGGAGGAATCATCTCTGGTTCACTCGCACTTCTGGCTGATGCAGGGCATATGCTTACAGATGCCGTTGCCTTAGGTTTAGCTTATGCTGCCTTTCGTTTCGGTCGCCGCATTGCAGATAATTCAAAAACATTTGGATACATGCGATTCGAAGTTATTGCTGGCTTAATGAATTCTCTTACATTATTCGCAATCGTTGGATGGATTATTTATGAGGCTATTGAACGCTTTCAATCACCTCAACCTGTCATGGCAGGACCGATGTTTATCGTTGCTATTATAGGTATGCTCGTTAACTTATTTGTTTTATGGTACTTAACAAGAGGCGATACAGAACATGTCAATGTTAAAGGAGCTATTCTCCATGTAATGGGCGATTTACTCGGCTCTGTTGGAGCAATTATTGCTGCCATAGTGATTTGGTACACAGGCTGGACTCCTATCGATCCAATTTTATCTGTTCTAGTTTCTTTACTTGTACTACGCAGCGCATGGTCTTTATTTAAACGTACTCTTCATATTTTACTTGAGGGTGCTCCTGAGAATGCTAATGCCCAAGAGATCACTGAATATCTTTTGAAAAATGTAAGTGGTATTGAAAAAATTACCCATATACATATTTGGATGATTACATCAGGTAGATCTATGGCAACGTTGCATGTCAAACCCAAAGATGGAGTTGACCTCGCGACATTAACTCTCAACATTGAGAATGAGCTAAAATCCAAATTTTCTATTGAACATCCAACTATAGCCATTGATTGGCAAGGCAATAGTACTTGTAGCTTAGAAAACCCAACTCAAATTGATCCACACGCTGGACATAATCACTAACCTTAAATCTTTATTGTTATTCACTGATGAGGAGACTTTAATGTCTGATAAATACTACAATTTAGGAGATTACCAGCGTCAAATAACTACGTCATCTCCTGATACTCAACTTTGGTTTGATCGTGGCTTATTATGGACATATTGTTTCAATCCGAGTGAAGCCATAAATTGTTTTAAGAAAGCTCTAGAACATGATGCAAAATGCGCAATGGCTTATTGGGGCATCGCCTTTGCATCTGGTCCAAATTACAATAAAGCTTGGCATTTATTTGATCCTTCAGACTTACAGAATACCATTCCATATATTAATGAAATTATGGAACAAGCAAAGTTAGCAGCGACTCATAATGCGACACAATTTGAGAAAGATTTAATTGATGCCCTTGCTCCACGCTTTCCAAAACACGTGACTATAGATGAACAAGACTTTCATGAGCTGAATTTTGCATATGCTCAAGCTATGAGATCATTTTATGAAAAATATTCTAATGATCTTGATGCAGCTGCAATGTTTGCAGATGCACTCATGTGCTTGAGCCCTCGTAAATTGTGGGATTTAGATACCGGTGAAGCCATAGGTTTAGGTACAGTTGAAGCTAGAAACGTGCTTGAAGTTGCTTTCACTAAACCTGGGGCAAATCGTCATCCTGTAATTAATCATCTCTATATACATTTAATGGAAATGTCACCTTATCCTGAAGTTGCATTGCCAGCTGCTGATAACCTTCGTAATTTATCACCTGATGGGTCACATTTAGCCCATATGTCCACACATATTGATAATGCATGCGGAGATTGGCGTCGAGTGGTTTATTCTAATCTTGATGCAATCGCAGCCGATGAAAGATATTTTTCTAGAGAAAAGAATCCAGGTGGTTGGAATATCTTGTATCGCGTTCATAATTTAATGGTAGGTGCTTATGGTGCAATGATGGCAGGTAAATCACAGGAAGCGTTATTTATGGCTCATCGTATCAATGACATTTTAACACCCGAAGTACTACATATCACTACACCGCCAATGGCTAATTTAACTGAAAGCCATTGCACAACACTACCACATGTTATGATTAGATTTGGCATGTGGGAAGATATTCTGAAACTTGAGCTACCTAAAGATAAAGGTCTATATAGTTCCACAACCGCAATGATTCACTACGCAAAAGGCATAGCATTTGCTTCATTAAGAAGAGTTAAAGAGGCCGAAAAAGAAAGAGAGTCTTTTATAAAAGCAGTAGCTAATGTATCAGAAGAGCGCTTTAACTCTATACCTGTTAAAGAGGTCGAAGCTTTAAAAATTGCTGCCAAAATGATTCATGGCGAAATTGAGTATCGTAAAGGTAATACGAAAGAAGCATTCGCAATCTTGCGAGAAGGCATTAAATTAGAAGATGCTCTTCCTTATTGTGATCCTCCAGCTTGGTTACAACCAGTTCGGCATGCATTCTGCGCACTTAATATGGAACAAGGAAACTTTGAAGTAGCAGCCCAAGAATATCGGATTGAACTGGGGCTAGAAGGTGACCTTGGACGTCGCCGAATTCGCCCTAACAATGTATGGAGTCTTCATGGACTTTATGAGTGTTTAGCAAAACTAGGTCTAGAGAAAGAAGCTCGAGATATTTCGCTGCAACGTGATATAGCACTTGCCTCGGCTGATATTAATATTGAAGCATCCTGTTTCTGCCGATTAAGTGCATTTGAAGATAACACTACAAGTTGCTGTTAAAAACAGATAGCACTTTCCTCAAATAGATATCAAGGCATATAGCTAGACATTTCTTAATTATATGCCCTTGATCTTAACTTTTTGTAGATGATACTGATAACTTAAATAAATGCATGATATATTTCTTGTTTAGAGTAATAAAAATAAAGAATTCCTATAACCCTCTTTCCCCTTAAAGTTATTTAATTTAGATATTTTTGCAATACATTACGTACTACTATAAATTAGTGCTCCTCACTAATATGACTTGCCATATCTAATAAAACCTGACTAACATGTAAATCATCAATCTCATAAAATACTTGTTTAGATTGTCTTTCGCCTTTGACTAAACGAGCTGAACGCAATAAACGAAGATTATGACTGACTAAAGATTGGGATAAATCAAGAGCATCACTGATTTCACCTACTGAACTAGGCCCCCGCATACAAAAAAGTAGAATTTTAAGTCGTGAAGCATCACCTAATAGCCGAAATGTTTCAGCTAAAGACATAATCTCATCTTGAGATAATGGTATCGGGTGATTATTAAAATTCATACTAATACTTAAATTCCTATTATTTAGAAAATATATATGTTTACATATTCTACCCTTGACCTTCCCATAATGGCAAGGTTTATGCTCTTAATAATTGGGTAAGCACTATAGGTATATCTTATGGGAAAGGCAACAGATAAGCTTTCTAATAATATGAAAGTTACATTAAAAATTGAAGGGATGACATGTGCCAGCTGTGTTGGGCGTGTTGAAACAGCACTCAAAAAAGTTGATGGTGTACAGTCTGCCTCGGTCAATCTAGCGACAGAACGTGCAGATATTGTACTTGATCAGCCTGTGGATCGTCAGGTACTGGTTCATGCCATTGAACAATCAGGTTATGACGTGCCCGCAAATAATATTGAATTATCAATTAAAGGCATGACCTGTGCTAGTTGTGTAGGTCGTGTCGAAAAAGCCCTTAAAGCCGTTGCAGGTGTAAAAGAGGCCAATGTCAATCTTGCGACTGAGCGTGCAACGGTCAGTGGTTCAGCAAATGTCGATGACTTGATTACCGCAATTGATAAAGCTGGTTACGATGCCACAGAAATTCAAGCTTCTATTCCTGACCAGACAGAGCTGCTTGAGAAAAAAGATCAAGAACGTGCTGAACTTAAGCGTGATTTGATTCTTGCAACCCTATTGGCTTTGCCTGTATTTATTTTGGAAATGGGATCTCACCTTATCCCTGGTGTTCATCAACTGATTGATCAAACTATTGGGATGCAGAATAGCTGGTATTTACAATTCATCCTGACCACGTTGGTTTTAGTTATTCCAGGACGAAGATTCTATCTAAAAGGTTTGCCTGCATTACTCCGTTTAGCACCTGATATGAACTCGCTGGTTGCGGTTGGTACATTAGCAGCTTACCTATTTTCTATTGTTGCCACATTCATACCCAACATCCTTCCCACAGGAACGGTAAATGTATATTACGAAGCTGCTGCGGTGATTGTGGCATTAATCTTACTGGGTCGTTTTCTTGAAGCAAAAGCCAAAGGGCGAACATCTGAAGCAATCCAGCGTTTAGTCAGCTTACAGGCCAAAACTGCCCATGTTTTACGCGATGGCCAAATGGTAGATATTGCACTAGACCAAGTGGTTGCAGATGACATTATCATTGTGAAACCAGGTGAAAGAATCCCTGTCGATGGTCAAGTCACTGATGGAAAAAGTTTTGTTGATGAATCCATGATTACGGGTGAACCAATCCCTGTTGAGAAAGGCATCGGCAGTGATGTGGTAGGCGGCACCATTAACCAGAATGGCACGTTGACCTTTACCGCTGTGGCGGTGGGTGGCGAAACTATGCTGGCTCAAATCATTCGTTTGGTTGAGCAAGCACAGGGTTCTAAAATGCCGATTCAAGCTGTGGTGGATAAAGTTACCTTATGGTTTGTCCCTGCGGTGATGATTGCCGCAGTGCTTACATTCCTGGTCTGGCTGATTTTTGGTCCATCACCAGCCTTAACTTTTGCATTGGTTAATGCGGTGGCAGTGTTGATCATTGCCTGTCCTTGTGCAATGGGATTGGCGACACCAACCTCAATTATGGTCGGTACAGGTCGTGGTGCAGAGTTGGGAGTACTGTTCCGCAAAGGCGAAGCCTTACAACTGTTAAAGGATGCCAAAGTTGTTGCAGTCGATAAAACAGGGACATTAACAGAGGGTCATCCCGTACTGACTGACTTTGAAGTGACTCAATTCTTTGAGCGTGATTATGTCCTAGGCATGGTTGCGGCTGTTGAATCCCGTTCTGAACATCCGATTGCTAAAGCAATTGTTGATGCGGCAAAAAGTGAAAACCTGACTTTACCTAAAGTTGATACGTTTGATTCAGTCACAGGCATGGGTGTCTGTGCAACCATCAATGGTAATGAAGAAATCAATATTGGTGCAGACCGTTATATGGTTCAACTTGGTATTGATGTTGCTCCATTTGTTGCCACAGCTCAGCGTCTGGGTGATGAGGGTAAATCACCACTTTATGTTGCTGTCGATGGTGAACTGGCAGGAATTATTGCAGTTGCTGACCCAATCAAAACCACAACGCCAGCAGCGATTAAGGCTCTACACCAATTAGGTCTCAAGGTAGCAATGGTGACGGGTGACAATGCTCGTACTGCTCGGGCAATTGCCAAACAATTGGGTATTGATGAAGTGATTGCTGAAGTTCTACCAGAGGGTAAAGTCAGTGCGGTTAAAGAGCTGAAAGCAAAATACGGCAATATCGCTTTTGTGGGTGATGGGATTAACGATGCACCCGCTTTGGCTGAAGCTGATGTCGGACTTGCGATTGGTACAGGTACAGATGTTGCAATTGAATCTGCCGATGTCGTGTTAATGTCAGGAAACTTACAAGGTGTTGCCAATGCGATTGCCTTGTCCAAAGCAACGATTGGTAATATTCACCAGAACTTATTCTGGGCATTTGCCTATAACACCATGTTGATTCCTGTTGCTGCTGGTATATTGTACCCAGCCTATGGAATACTGATGTCCCCAATCTTTGCAGCAGGAGCAATGGCTTTGTCCAGTGTATTTGTACTTGGCAATGCATTACGTTTACGTCGATTCCAGCCACCATCCGTCAGTCAAGGCTAAGGAGGATATGATGAACATTGGTAAAGTCTCTAAAGCTTCGGGAGTTACCGCCAAGATGATTCGTTATTATGAGCAGATTGGCCTAATTCCTGCTGCGGGACGTAATAATGCAGGTTATCGCTCTTACTCAGCAAATGATGTTGAACGTTTAAAGTTTATCAAGCGAAGTCGTGAACTCGGTTTTTCAGTAGCAGAAATATCAGACTTACTTGATTTATGGAATAACCGCGGTAGACAGAGTGCTGATGTCAAACGCCTTGCTCAGGGTCATAGTGAAAAGCTGGAAGAACGTATCAATGACCTACAGCAAATGGCGAATACCCTCAAGGACTTAATCGACTGTTGTGCTGGTGATAATAGACCCGACTGTCCGATTCTTGAAGGCTTGCAAGAACCTCACAATGAAATAAAGGACGTTCACCATCATAACGACCTGCTTTCCGTTTCACCTTTAACCCGAAAGAAATAGCAATAGGATATAGGGAGAAGTAAAATTAATTTTACTTCTCCCTATTTTTTATATTTATAACTATGAACTAAAATATGTCATTTCTTTTAGATACTTACATTGTCAAATAACTGCTAATTTAACATCACAAACATTCCTAAATATTGAGCTTATAATTCATTGCCCACAAAAAAGCGACTCAATAGAGAGTCGCTTTATCATTTCGTCCGTTTTTAACGAGGAGGAAAACCAGCCTCGGTTAAAGCCTCAACGATTTGCTGCTGTGTTGCAGTTGTTTCAACTTTTACACTACGATTGGGTGGTTCGGTGATGACCTTTGCATTGGCATCTATTGCTTGAATTGCTCTGGTTACCGCACGGGCACAGCCACCACAAGTCATATCTTCAACATGAAATTCCATATTTAACTCCACTATTACTATTCAGGATGTGTTTAATATAAACCTTGCCATAATTGTAAGGTCAAGCATTAAAAGTAAAATTAATGTCCCTCAGATATATAATTGACTGTGTACTTAGGTATTTCTACCTCCAAGTTTTCATCTTGGACCTTAACCTGGCAAGATAGTCTTGATTGGGCCGTAAGCCCCCAGGCACGATCCAGTAAGTCCGCCTCTACATCATCCATTTCTTCTAAACTGTCGAACCCTTTTTTCAGAACAACATGGCATGTTGTACATGCACCTGATAAATCGCAGGCATGTTCTATGGGAATGCCATGATCCAATAAACTTCGACATAAATTACTTCCGCTTTCAATTTCAAGTTCCGCACCCTCTGGACAAATCTTTTCATGCGGAATAACTATAATTTTTGGCATATAACATAATCCTCAATTCATCAAATTTATAGATAAAACAAGGGGCTTTAAAAAGCCCCTCATTTAAAAGAATATCGAATAGAGAAGTATCTACTTATGTTTACTTAACCATTCATTCATCATCTTGATTTCTGATTCCTGGGCAGAGATAACATCTTCAGCAAGCTGGCGTACTTCTGGATCAGAACCATATTGAAGAACTACTTTTGCCATATCAATTGCACCTTGATGATGGGGGATCATGCCTCTCATGAAATCAACATCAGCATTTCCTGTAAATGGAACCATCATATCTGCGTGCATTTCATCATTGATCTTAATATATGCTTGAGTTGATGGGCTATCTTCATTTTTGCTGCCAGAATGATTTTTGTTTTTTGCCAACCATTCATTCATCATCTTGATTTCTGACTCTTGGGCAGAGATAACGTTCTCGGCAAGCTGACGCACTTCTGGATCAGAACCGTATTGAAGAACTACTTTTGCCATATCAACCGCACCCTGATGGTGAGGAATCATACCCAACATAAAGTCAGTATCTGCATTTCCCGTGAAATCAATACCCATTCCGCTGTGCATACGAGTATTTACTTCCATATAGGCATTTGTAGATGGATTATCTGTTTTAGCTGAACCATTCATATCATGGTGCATTGAATGGCTTTCATGTTTATTCTCACTCATTGAATTTTCCTTTGGAGCGTCAGAAGAGGAACACCCCGCACTAAATACAATCGCACCGATCATTAACATTGGAACAAAGTGTTTCATGGAGTTATCCTCTTACTACAATTATGAAAAAATAATGGGTAATAAGCTCGGAAGTTATTCTTTCATATCAGGTACATCATTACCCTTGATGTAGCAACTCTATTCTTTCCAATTATGGTAAGGTCAACACCTAATCAAATAAAAATAATTAAAAGAATAAAACAATTAAAAACAAATACTTAAAGACAATTAACTCCGTAGTGAGTCACAATAATCAATAGAATTAAAAAAATCACCTCCAATCACAAATAATATTTTTATATAAATATCAATGTGATATGTGTCTTCATGGTTTCACAATTATTTATTTGACTATTGGATGCACTACAAAAGACTACAAACATTCTCAAACTTTATACTTAAAAATTATCTTACTTCCCATCTTAAATTTGAGCATTTATGACAATAAAACCTTATTTATTAAAACCTTAAAATAATTATTAAGGTATAATTATTTTAACCATAACTACTATTTTTTGAGTTTCACAATGTCTGAAATTGATTTTTATAAAAGATTGAACAGATTAGAGAAAAGACGAAAAGGTACTGACCTTACATACAATGCTTTTGATAGTGTAACAGCAGGCGTAACTTCATTTAATGAGTTTGATGAATTAAAACGTACAATAGAAAAATGGCAGATTGTATCAGACAAACCATCTATCCGTTATGCAGTAGGAGCAATGCAAGAAGTTAGTAAACGTTACACAGAAATCAGTATTGAAACTGCTAAAAGAATTGAAAAACAATTAGAGCCTAGGCTACTAAATAATCATAACATTGTCACAGAATACAGATTACAAGGGTCAGTTCCCCTAAATATTCATATCAAAGGTGTAAGTGATGTTGATTTACTTGTACTTAACAAATCACATTATCGTACAGAGGGTTATTTAGGTACTTTACGTCATGATGATATAAAAATATTAAGAGAACTCAGGAACGCGTGCACTTATGAATTAAGACAAGCATATCCTGCCGTAACAATTGATACTACTGGTGCTAAATCTATAACTTTAACAGGTGGATCACTTCCTCGGGATGTAGATGTTGTACCCTCTCATTGGGTAGAAACATATGAGTACCAACAACAAAAGCACCTTTATTGTAAGCGTCCGCTGAACCCCACTTTTTCTAACTCATTAATACCGCGATAGTGTCCACTTAAATTTAAGTGGACACCTATTTATGGATTTAAAGACAGTTATAGACAGTGCACCAACGCTAAAAAAGCCCCGTCGAACCTTCACAGCTGAATTTAAACATCAACTT
>NZ_BPPH01000039.1:0-16682 GCF_021602765.1 Acinetobacter sp. KAM396 | reverse complement strand
TCTTCTTGGTCTACGTGCCATAAAATACTCCATATATTGATGTTTATAACATCATTTGAGGAGCAGAATATCACTTATAGGAGTTGTTCAAATTTACGGATCCATCTCTCTATTGCTCATCCTGTGCTCCTTACAGCTAAAGCTTTTGATTCTTTTACTATTAAATACGCTAAATTGATACTCAAGAGCAAGACCCTATTTGTTGCACAAGTACGTGCTAATCAAATAGACGACTGAATTGTCAGTTTTACCAAAATTTAAAAAAATGCAGAAAATACCCAAATTTAGGGAGGTCAATTTTTCAACATTTTGGGCATAATTTGGGTGTAATTTGTTATTTTGGGTAAACATCGTAATGTCTGTGAAAGCTCGAATGGGGCAACAGTTTCATTCGAAAGTTTTAAGCGACCAAGAAGCTTCAGCCAAATTATTAAAAGTGACTGAATGCGATCTGGAAAACCGACAGGCAATTGAAACAGCATTGCAGCATCCATCTGCGCCTCTCCCACCAAAATTTGAAGCCCACTTTGACCAATATCAATATTTACATCAACGTCGTTATTTACGTCAGGTCAATTACATTGGGCAAATGGTTTTCTTACTGTATTTCTTTGTCGATTATTTTGTGATTCCAGACGTCAGTCTGCTTTCAGGCATTATTCGTGTGTTTGCCGTAACTCTTGCATTAGTAGGTAATTATTTTTGCTTTAAATACATCAAAGACATTCAACTTTTAGATTTAATCTTACCCATCAGCGCCACACTGTGTTGCGGTGTCTGGTTTTATATTTTGTCGCAATCAAACAGTCCATGGGTCGGCTACTATCTTTATGCTGCGGTTATTTTTGTGGTGATGGCCAATCTGTGTATTCAGGTACGTTTCCGACCTGCACTGTATAACTCATTGCTCATGAGTGTGCTGATTTTTCTAAGTGCTGTCTTCTTAACAACCCTACAAGATGCACTCATTTTTATGGTGGTCTATATCCCCATGTGGCTACTCAGTTTGTATATTAGCTGGAGCAATACCCTCAATGCGCGCCACCACTTTTTACGCAGTTTGCTGGATGACTGGAATTTCCATACCCTGCAAGCCTTAGCCCATACCGATGAACTGACACAACTGAATAACCGTCGGCAATTTGTGTACATGGCGGAACATAAAATTCACAAATGGCCTAAATCGAATTCGAGCTGTTTATTGATGTTTGATGTAGATTTCTTTAAACATATTAATGATACCTATGGGCATGATGTTGGAGATCGGGTGCTGCAAAATATTGCTGAAATTGCACGTAAAGAAATGCGTCGTAAAGATATTTTGGCACGCTTTGGTGGCGAAGAGTTTATTGCTCTGCTCAGCGAAACCAGTTTAGATGAAGCAATGATGATTTCTGAGCGTTTAAGACAAAAAATTGCACAGCATCAAATATGTATAGGCAATAAGTGCTTTAATTTCACCGTGTCGATTGGTGTATCGAGTTTAAAACCACAACAAACTGACTTACAACTGTTGATTAAGGAAGCCGACCTCGCACTTTACCAAGCCAAACAAAGCGGACGTAATTGCGTGATCAGTTATGATGTAGGAATGTCTGAGCCACTCGAACCGATTTTAAAAAAGAAGTTAAATCCTGAATGATCTAATTGATATAAAAAATGAGCACATTAAGTGCTCATTTATTGGGTTTTTGGCTAGAGTGCGTTTAAAATCGGTGCTTAACCTGTTATCACATGTATCTTGCACCTATTTTAAAAGCAGTGCTTCGTGAAATCCCAACTGTCGCGGGCATCTTGCACCCATTTAAAAAGCCGTGCTTTAAAATGGGTTCATGGCGTAAAACTGGCAAGCAGCAGTGCTGCTTTAAACCCCGACTGCCGCGCGCATAGCGCTTGGCGTAATTCAGGCGGACAGCAGTGCTGTCCGAAATCCCTGAATTACTCCCATTCAATTGTTGCAGGCGGTTTAGACGATACGTCGTAAGTCACACGTGAAACGTCTGCAATTTCATTCATGATACGGGTAGAGATTTTGTCAACTAAATCGTACGGTAAGTGTGCGAAACGTGCTGTCATAAAGTCCACTGTTTCTACGGCACGAAGTGCAATCACCCATGCATAACGACGACCATCACCCACGACACCCACAGATTTCACAGGTTGGAATACCGCAAACGCTTGTGCTGTTTTGTCATACCAACCACTTGCACGCAATTCCTGCATGAAAATGTCATCTGCAAGACGTAAAATGTCAGCATATTCTTTTTTCACTTCACCCAAAATACGCACGCCCAAACCTGGACCTGGGAATGGATGACGGTAAATCATGCTGTGTGGCAAGCCTAAAGTCGTGCCGAGTTTACGCACTTCGTCTTTAAACAAATCACGCAAAGGTTCAACCAGTTCAAAAGCCAAATCATCCGGTAAACCACCCACGTTGTGGTGTGATTTAATCACGTGCGCTTTACCTTGTTTGCTGGCTGCAGATTCAATCACGTCTGGGTAAATCGTACCTTGTGCCAAGAATTTCACGCCATCGAGTTTACGCGCTTCTTCGGCAAAGACTTCAATAAATTCACGACCAATAATTTTACGTTTTTTCTCAGGATCGACTTCACCTGCCAACGCGCTTAGGAAACGTTGTTCTGCATCGGCACGAATCACGCGAATACCCATGTTTTCTGCAAACATTTGCATCACTTGATCGCCTTCGTTCAAGCGTAATAAGCCGTTGTCTACAAACACACATGTTAATTGATCGCCAATGGCTTTATGTAACAATGCAGCAACCACAGAAGAGTCTACGCCACCTGATAAACCTAGCAATACTTTTTCATCGCCAATTTGCTGACGTAATTGTTCTACACGCAGATCGATGATGTGTTCTGGTGTCCATAAACCGCGACATCCACAAATTTGATGTACAAAGTTAGACAATAACTCTGCACCCTTAGCAGTGTGTGTCACTTCTGGATGGAACTGAATGCCATAGAAACGGCGGGTTTCATCAGAAATCATCGCCACTGGGCAGCTTGGCGTGCTTGCAGTAATTTGGAAGCCTTCTGGAATGCGTGCCACTTTATCGCCATGGCTCATCCAAACGTGTAATTGGTTTTCACGGTCTTGCAAGTTACCAATCAGTTTGTCACGTACCAAAATATCGACTTCGGCATAACCGAATTCATGCACTGCACCCGCTTCAACTTTACCGCCCAATTGTTCTGCCATGGTCTGTAAACCATAGCAGATCCCCAATACAGGTACGCCTAAGTTAAATACAATTTCAGGTGCACGTGGACTACCCGCTTGGTGAACACTTTCAGGTCCACCCGATAAGATAATACCATTTGGATTAAATGCACGAATGTCTGCTTCCGACATATCGTAGGCATACATTTCAGAATATACGCCCGCTTCACGCACACGACGCGCGATAAGCTGACTATATTGCGAACCGAAATCCAGAATCAGGATACGATCTTCAGTAATTTGAGTATTGGTAGTCATGACAAACAACTATGAAAGGCAAACGAATTAAGCGCGCTATTCTAGCATTTTTCCACGCCTTGCGCACACTATTCAGACAATGCTGAATCTGGATATTTTTTTCTATAGATGATCCGCCCAAGTGAGATAAACTGTTGCATTTTTAGAACACAGCCAAGAAAGTAATTAATTACTCCTAAATTCCGCTAATAATTATTTACTTTTTATACTGACTTTCAACGTCTACACTGCTAGGATTTGAGCACACTTTCGCTTGTTTTTTCCCATGGAACTGATTGATTTTATCTTGCACGTCGATGAGCATTTGCTCGAATTCATCACCCAATATGGGGTATGGATTTACGCTATTTTATTCCTGATTATTTTTGTGGAAACAGGCTTGGTGGTTATGCCGTTTTTACCTGGCGATAGTTTATTGTTTGCGGCAGGCGCACTAGCTGCATCGACAGGAGTGATGGATCCTTGGATTTTGGGTATTTTATTGTTTACTGCTGCGGTACTGGGTGACACACTAAATTATCACATTGGTAAATATATCGGACCACGGGTTTTTGAACTGGAATCACGTTTTATCAATAAAAAACATTTGATCGAAACCCAAAAGTTTTTTGAGCGACACGGCGGAAAAACCATTATTTTTGCGCGTTTTGTGCCTTTTGCGCGTACCTTTGCACCCTTTGTAGCAGGTGCGGGCAGCATGAATTATAAATACTTCCTGACCTATAACGTGGTTGGCGCTTTTTGCTGGATCGCGTCGTTTATTACACTCGGTTATTTGTTTGGCAATATGCCAATTGTGAAAGACAATTTCACCTATTTAATTTTCGGCATTATTATTTTAAGTGTTTTGCCTGGGGTGATTGGTTTTATTCGCCAAAAACTCAAGAAAAAACCTGCTTAAGTTGTATAACTCTGTGGGCAAGCCTATTTAACAGCGCTGCCCTCATCTATTCAAAACAAGTGAGATGATTGTTCAGCTCAGCAAATTGAGCTCTAAATCTTTAGAAAAAACGTGCTACGACAGGCAGCATGCATACCACCAACAGCAAAGCCGAGCCTTTATATAATAAATCTGCCGTTACTTTATTGGTTTCTAGCGCCAAAACAGCCCGCCCAAAAGACATCCAAAATAACGCTGTCGGCAATAAAACCAGACCGAATAAGAGATAGACCATGGCAAAATTGGTCGGGTTATCCCAAGTTTCTGTAGGAAAAATACCTGCAGCAAATAACAAGGCCTTCGGGTTTTTAAAAGTCGAAAAAAATAATCGTGCGGGGCGAATGGTAGAGTGTTTTTGACAATGTTGCTCTAAATGTGACTGCTTCCATAAATGAAAAGCCATCCAAAATACATAGCCTGCACTTAAAACATGCAGAATATCAATCAAGTAAGGCCAAATAGGCGCACTCAAATGAATGAATAATGCCCAAAAACTAATGGCGTACATATAACCAAAAAACTCTGCGGGAATCAGCAAACTGGTTTTGGCAATGCCTTGTTGGTGGGCTGAGCTTGCCAATAGTGCATTGGTCGGGCCAGGAATCATCAAGACCGCAATCATTGCTAGGACAAAGAGCCAACTTTCAATCATAAACACCAGAGCATGCAAATCAAAAAATAGGAGCACACCTTATATGAAAGCCATTAAAAATGACAAGTTTTTCTATCTGTCAGGGCTGACCCAAGTGCATAAATAAAACAAAAATAAAATTAAGTTTTTGTTTTATAAAATATTAGATAGAAATCAATCTTGAATTATATTGCTACATTTTTTTTAAGCAATGGTGCTGCACAAATGGCAGTACCATAGACAAAATACTCTCAAACCCTAAAATTAAGATGTTGCGGGTTTGAGTTTAACAATAATCGGGCAAGCTTTAAATTTTGCTGCTTGCACAATGGCTTCTTGCTCACCTAAAAGACGTGCCAACTCTGTTCTTTTGGTGTTGGATGACTGTCCCATATTGACCGAAACACTCGGTGCAACGCCCCAACCACCTCGGCTGCCCCAGCCACCACCTAAGCCCACGCCCACACCAACGCCTGTACGTTTCGGCGTTTCGACACCGCTTTCAATATATTGCTGAATACGGTTATATTCACTTTGTAATTGTTGGCAATTCAAAGCCTGATAATGTGTAGGCGACACGTAACTAGGTTTCACTGTAGTCGCACAAGCCCCCAGCAATAAACTACTTGCCGCGACAAGACCAATTGCAAATGTTTTCATGTCTACCTCTGTATCACGCTTGCTCAATTTCATTGAACAACGATTGATAAGCTTGCGTCAATTTATGATCTGTTGCCAAATGAATTAATGGCAAATTTTTATGATGCGATTCTTTCATCAACACCGAAGGCGGTAACATGCTATTCAAAACAGGCAAACCTTCATCTTTGAGTTGCTGCACCACTTCACGCGGTAACTTGGCCTGTGCTTGGTATTGATTCACCACAATTCCTTCAATTTGCAAGTTTGCATTGTGATCATCTTGCGTTTCCAGCACATTTTCAATCAGGCTTTGTAAGGCGCGTTTAGAAAACACATCACAGTCAAACGGAATAAGCACCCGATCTGCCGCAATTAAGGCAGAGAGCGTAAAAAAGTTAAACGCAGGCGGAGTATCAATAAATACACGGTCATATTGATCGGACAATTGTTGCAAGGCATCGCGCAGCTTGTAAATTTTATGTTTCGATTCAAGTGCATGTGCCAAGCCACCCAATTGTGGACTCGCAGGAAGCACGTCCAAATTTTTAAATGGCGACTGATGCACATAGGCTTCTAAACCTTTGCTGCGGTTTTTTAAAATTGAACCTAAGGCATTGCCCAATAAACCTTTGGATTGATTTGCACCCAACACTTCTTCAAAATAATTTTCGATGTTAGGTTCAAGCGCAGGCTTATCGGCAGAATAAGTAGCATCATCACCCAATAAATATTGGCTAGAGTTGGCTTGCGGGTCGAGGTCTATCACCAAGGTTTTTAAACCCTGATGCGCACTGATTGCAGCCAAATTGACGGTAATACTGGATTTTCCAACACCACCTTTCTGATTAAACACCACACGTGTGCGCATTGCCGCCCCTCTTTTCAATTTTTGTTGTGACATCACTTCAGTTTAACTGAGCTGTCAATATTCTTGCCAAATTATGTCTAACAATTCGCCAGTGCTCAAATATACAAACTTTCTTGCCGATATTTGCATACACTCAATGCCCGTGAGTTTGCAGCCACAAGCAACATCTACAATATGACCTGCTGAATCAGCCAAAGCTTGGCTTTAACATCACCAAACCTAAAATGGCAAAAAATGCGACTAGGGCTAAGCCCCAACCCACACGACGTTGAATCAACAAAATACGGTCATCTTTTTTATACGCTTTGATTAAAGATGACAGCATCACCAAAAACAAAATAATTTTGGCATAAAACCACGGTTCGACTTGAAAGTCTTTTAAAAACAAAGCAATAACACCTGTTACTACAATCAAGGTCAGTGCCGAATGTTGCAACGCCACAAAGACTGTCCGCGCTTTAGGATTAGGCGAGTTATTTTGTGTGCCTTTAAACAAAGTCATGCCCCGTACAAACAGCACCAATAATAATAAAGCCGCTGCAGCAACGTGAATGGTGTTCAGCATTCCTAAATTTTCCATGTATTTCATTCCATTACGATGTTTTTGGTGCATGAGCACATTCTGGGCTAGTAGTGTCTTGTCCCTGCCATTCAGACGAGAGAAAGGCATGAATTGCCAAGGCATGAATTTTACTTGGCGCGAGTAAATCACCTACAGCAGCATAAATTTTTTGATGACGTTGTACCGAACGTAAGCCCTGAAAAGCATCGCTGACTATCACCACTTTAAAATGGGATTCTTTGCCTGGGAAATAACCGCCATGACCTGCAGATTCATTCACCACTTCCAAATGGATTGGATTGAAAACGGCTAAGCGTTGTAGCAACTGTTGTTCTAAACTCATGATTGTATTTCCCCGCGTGGTTTTTAAAAACTCTCAGAAGTATAACGTTTTCTGTGAGATTCGCAGCATCTTGCCATGAGGATTCTTCAATTTACGATTTGAGCAGTTTCTTTAAAAAAATTTGGGCTGATGACTGCTATTTTTTCTAAAAATGTTGTTTATTTATTCAGTCAGTACAATGACATGCAAAAAATGATTGACCCTATTTTTTCATCATGTATTATACACCGCATGCGGGAATAGCTCAGTTGGTAGAGCACAACCTTGCCAAGGTTGGGGTCGCGAGTTCGAGTCTCGTTTCCCGCTCCAGAATTTTAAAAGCCTCAGTTAAATGACTGGGGCTTTTTTTTATTGATTTATATTTTCTCATCTCTAAAACGTACCCACCGAAACATCTTCAAGCAATTGATTTTCTATTCTGTACACCACATTACACACAGTTCGATTATCATAGGCAGCAATACGATTTCTCCAAATATTTAGGACAATACATGAGCACATTAACCTGTTTTAAAGCCTATGACATTCGCGGAAAATTGGGCACAGAACTCAATGAAGAGATTGCCTATAAAATTGGTCGTGCTTACGGACAAATTTACCAACCTAAAACCGTTGTAATTGGCTGCGATATTCGCCTTAGCAGCGAAGGCTTAAAGCAAGCCACCATTCGTGGTTTAAATGATGCAGGGGTCAATGTGCTAGATTTGGGCATGACAGGCACAGAAGAAGTCTATTTCGCAGCCTTTCATTTAGACGTGCAAGGGGGCATTGAAGTAACTGCCAGCCATAACCCAATGGACTACAACGGCATGAAACTGGTACGTGAAAATGCGCGTCCTATTAGTGCCGATACCGGTCTAAAAGACATTCAGGCTTTGGCAGAATCGGGCGAATTTACCCCAGTCGAGCACAAAGGCAGCACTCAAAGCTACAATATTTTGCCTCAATTTATTGACCATTTAATGACTTATATCGAGCCTAGCAAAATTCGCCCAATGAAACTGGTCATGAATGCAGGCAATGGCGCTGCAGGACATGTGGTCGATGCGATTGAGCAAAAATTCAAAGCTCTGAATATTCCTGTTGAGTTTGTCAAAATTCACAATGATGCCGATGGTACTTTCCCCAATGGTATCCCCAACCCAATTTTAGTGGAAAACCGTGATAGCACCCGCAATGCCGTATTAGAGCATCAAGCCGACATGGGCATTGCGTGGGATGGTGACTTTGACCGCTGTTTCTTGTTCGATGAAAAAGGCCAGTTTATTGAAGGCTATTATATTGTCGGCTTATTGGCACAGGCGTTTTTGCTCAAACAAGCAGGCGAAAAAATCGTGCATGACCCACGCTTGGTTTGGAATACCTTTGATGTGGTCGCACAATATCAAGGTGAAGCAATTCAATCTAAATCTGGACATGCCTTTATTAAAGATGTGATGCGTGAGCACAATGCCGTTTACGGCGGTGAAATGAGCGCACACCACTATTTCCGTGATTTCGCCTATTGTGACAGCGGGATGATTCCATGGCTATTGGCGGTTTCGGTATTGTCTGAAACAGGACAATCGCTATCAAGTCTAGTCGAAGAAATGATTGCCAAGTTCCCATGTTCGGGCGAAATTAACTTTAAAGTGGCCGATACTCAAGCCACCATCCAAAAAATCTTTGAGCATTATGCCAGCCAAAACCCAACGATTGATCAAACCGATGGCGTGAGTCTAGACTTTGGGGCATGGCGTTTTAATGTGCGTGCGTCAAATACCGAGCCTTTATTACGCTTAAATATTGAAAGCCGTCGTGATCAAAACCCACGCCCAATGCAGGACTATGTGGATGAGTTGACGCAATTGATTCAAGCTTAATCTGAAAAATCAAAGCAATATAAAAATGGGAGTCAAAACTGACTCCCATTGTTTATGCCCTAAACTTTGTGGCTGAGTCTATAGCTAGAATCATTCATCTTAACGATAACCATTCGGATTCTGCTTTTGCCAGTTCCAACTATCGGCTAACATATCTTCTAAAGCATATTGTGGTGTCCAGCCTAGTTCTTGCACAGCACGACTGTTATCTGCAAAAGAGGTCGCCACATCGCCTTCACGACGTGGTGCAAACTCAAATGGAATCTGCACACCATTGACCTGTTCAAAAGTATTCTTCACTTGCAGCACCGAAATTCCATTACCCGTACCAATATTCCAAGCACGGCAACCCTGGGCAGTCAAACGGTTATTCAAGGCACATAAATGCGCATTGGCCAAATCGACTACATGAATATAATCGCGCACGCCTGTACCATCTGGCGTGGCATAATCCCGCCCAAAAATTGACAGTTTTTCACGACGTCCCACCGCCACTTGGGTGACATAAGGCATTAAATTATTTGGAATACCTTGTGGGTCTTCGCCAATGCAGCCACTTTTATGCGCACCGACAGGGTTAAAATAACGCAATAACGCAATTGACCAACGTGCATCGGCAAGGGCTGCTTTTTGTAAAAGCTGTTCTACTATCAGTTTGGTATAGCCATAGTTATTGCTTGGCATGCCCGTTGGCATCTCTTCATTCAACGGCGAAATATTGGCTTCATCGTACACCGTGGCCGATGAACTAAACACCAGTTTAAACACATTCGCGCGTTGCATCGCCTGAATCAGACTAATTGAACCCGCAATATTGTTATCAAAATAGCTCAGTGGAATTTGTTGGCTTTCTCCCACTGCTTTAAGTCCTGCAAAATGAATCACTGCATCAATTTGATGTGCAGCAAACACAGCATCCAAAGCAGCAGCATCACGAATATCACCCTGAATAAACTGCAAGGTTTTACCCGTCAGTTGCTGCACCCGCGCCAATGACTCTGCCGAGCTATTGGACAAATTATCTAGCACCACCACGCTGTGCCCTGCATTCAGCAACTCGACACAGGTATGTGAACCAATATAGCCCGCACCGCCTGTTACTAAAACATTAGCCATCTATTTTTCCTAATAAAATTTTTAATAAACCTTGAGTCGATGTATCGAGTGCCGATAAATCCTGTTGCTGCCCATTTAAAATAGGCAAGAGCTGATTGGCAATTTCCTTGCCTTTTTCTACGCCCCATTGGTCAAAGGGATTGATATTCCATAGCACCGATTGTACAAAGACTTTGTGTTCATACAAAGCAATCAACATGCCTAAGCTATACGGATTGAGTTCTTGCAATAAAATACTGCTACTTGGCTGATTACCACTGTACTGCTTATACGCCGCTAAGCCATCTAATTCCTGCTGATCTAAGGCCTGATTGCCAAAGGCCAAAAGCCGCGACTGCGCCAAGCAGTTGGACAATGCCAAATGATGCTGCTCTACCAAAGCCTCAGCATTTTCCGCATAGGTAAATTGATTGGCATTATAACGCTGCACAGGGGCAATAAAATCACAGCTGACCGCATGTGTCCCTTGGTGCAACAATTGATAGAACGCATGCTGTGCATTCGGCCCAACCTCACCCCAAACAATCGGGCAAGTATCCAAGCTCACCGCCTCGCCATTACGCTGAATCGACTTGCCATTGGATTCCATTTCCAGTTGCTGTAAATACGAAGCGAAGTATTTTAAGCGTCCATCATAAGGCAAGACCGCATGAGTCTGAATATTCAGGAAATTATTATTCCACACCCCTAGCAAACCCATCAGCACTGGGATGTTCTGATCAAATGCAGCCGTTTGAAAATGCTGATCAACCGCATGTGCACCTGCTAAAAACCGCTGGAAACCCGCAACGCCAATGGTCAAGGCTATCGGCAAACCAATACACGACCATAACGAATAGCGACCACCCACCCAATCCCAAAGCAAGAGCTGATTTTCAGGACAAATGCCCCAAGCAGTCATTTTATCGGCTTTGGTGGATACCCCAATAAAGTGATGTTTCAGAATTTGCGCATGTGTACCCAAGGCCTTTTCTAGCCATTGTTTCACCGTTTGCGCATTGGATAAGGTATCAATGGTGCCAAAAGACTTGGACGAAATAATAAATAAAGTAGTTTCAGGACGCAGACGATGCAGCAATTCAGATAGCTGGCTGCCATCCATGGTAGACACAAAATGTACATTCAGTGGTTTTTCAGTTGCCACTTTAAAGTCAGATAAGGCTTGGGTCACCATCAACGGGCCTAAATCTGAGCCACCCACACCAATATTGACCACATCCTGAATCACTTCACCCGTGGCACCACGGTATTGGCCTGCATGGATTTTTTCAACCAAGGCATACATACGCTCAAGCTGGGTATGCACTTGCTCAGTCAATGCAGCGTAGGCATCGGTCTGTTCGGAAGCGCTTGCTGCTGGGCTGGTCGCAGGCAAACGCAAGGCCCAATGCATCGCATCGCGCTGTTCGGTATAGTTGATTTTCTCTGAGTCCGTTGCCGTTGAAAATAAACGTTGAATCCACTCAGCCAGCTGACTCTGCTGTGCAAACTGAACCAGAGTCTGCAACACCTTGGCATCAATCCGATGCTTGCTATAGTCAAACAGTACACTGTCCAAAGCCACCGAAAAACGCTGAAAACGCTGCGGATCTTGGGCAAATAGCTGATTTAAATGCAGCTGCTGAAACTGTTGCTGTAATTGTTGTAACTGTGGCAAGGCATTATCACTTTGGGATATCGAGGTTTGCGTCTGTGGCGTTGTGCTGCGAATCATTAGCGGCCTACTCCCATATAAGCAAAACCTTGTGCCTTCACAAATTCAGGATCATAAATATTGCGACCATCCAAAATCAGTGGATGCTGCATCTGCTTTAATAAAGTTGGATAATCCAAACTCCAATATTGTTTCCACGCAGTCAGCACACACAATGCCGATGCACCTTCGACGGCTTGGTATTGGTCTACACATAAAATCAGATCATCGCGCTGACCATACTGGGCCACAATTTCAGGCAAGGCTTGTGGGTCGTGCAATTTGACCGTCACACCCTGCGCCCACAACGCAGGCAACATCACATGAATGGGAGAATGTTGCACCCGTGCGGTATTTTCTTTAAAGGCTGCGCCCCAAATAGCCACAGTTTTGCCGTTTAAATCGCCCTGATAATAATTCCACAACTTTCTAAACAAAAGTTCTTTTTGTTGTTCGTTAATGTCCCAGACCTGCGCCAACAGCTGACTTTTTACCCCTGTGGTGGATACGGTACTGGCCAGAGTCTGAATATCATGACTAAAGTTTTCACCACCAAACCCCGCACCAGGATACATATACGATGCACCAATACGGCTATCTGCCGCCATACCCTGTCGCACATGTTCAATATCAATCCCGAGTTTTTCTGCCACCACTGCCAAGTCATTGATATAACTGATACGAGTCGCCAACATGCCGGAAATACTCAGTTTGGTAAATTCTGCATCCAACACGGGCATAAAAAGATATTGCTGTGCACGTGGAAATAAGGGGCGGAGTAATTCTTTGAGTTTGACTTGCGCACGTTCATTTTCACAACCCACCGTGAGTTGCTGTGCACGGGTCATACTTTGAATGGCATTGCCCTCTTGAATCATGTCGGGCAAATAAATCCAGTCATCTTGTGGCAAGATTTTTTGCAGGCGCTGTGTGCCATTTAAACCCAAAGTCGAGGCATTGATCATCAATTTAGGGTGAATGATCGGGCGTTGTTGCAACTGCCCCAAAACGGTTAAGGCGTGAGCTTCTTCAGTCGGGTTCAAACTGAGTAGATACACATCCACATCTAAAGGCAATGCAGCAAAATCACAATAGTGTAAAAAGCCCTTGCTGCATTGTTGTTGTAATAACAGGCTCAAGGCTTGGTCTTGAAAGCTGAGATGTTGCTGTTCGAGTGGATGGGCAGCATCCTGAAAGATATCGCACCAATAGACTTGATGCCCACATTCTGCCAAGAGTGCAGACATCACGCCTGCATAGAGGGTTTTTCCAAAGACTGCGACTTTCAAAATGTGTTCCTGTGTATTGGTTGATGCTGTTTATTTCACAAGTTTCCTCCCTGAGCAAGAGTTTAAGCACTGCTTTAAATTCTTGCGTAAGAAGGGAGGCTAGGAGAGATTTTCTAATCTTTCCCCCCTTAATCACCTTTAAGATTCAAGCTTTAACTCTTGAATCAAGGCTTTAAAATCATCGCCTAACTTTGGATGATCGAGTCCATAATGCAACACTGCTTTTAAGTAACCCAACTTGCTGCCACAGTCAAAAGTCTGACCTTGCATACGGTAAGCTTCGACCACACTATTTTGCTGCAACATGGCAATGGCATCGGTCAATTGAATTTCATTACCCGCCCCTTTAGGGGTGTTTTCGAGCAAAGTCATAATTTCTGCAGGCAAGACATAACGCCCCACTACCGATAAATTAGAAGGTGCTGTGCCTACTGCAGGTTTTTCGACAATGCCCTGCATCACGGTACTTTCACCTTCAGCAGGTGCTGCAACTACATCGACAATACCGTATTGATCGACCAGATGATCTGGCACTGCTTCGACCATAATCTGAGCGGCATGGCTTTGCTCAAAGCGCTGAATCATGCGTGCCAAGTCATTTTGTGCCGCATCATCTTTAACCAATACATCGGGTAACAGCACTGCAAAGGCGTCATTGCCCACTACAGATTTAGCACATAAAACCGCATGCCCTAAACCTAAAGGTTGTGGCTGACGTACACTCACGACACTGACATGTGCAGGTAAAATTTCGGTAATTTCTTTGAGCAAATCCAGTTTTTGTTTTTGTGCTAATGTGGTTTCTAGCTCAAAGTTACGGTCAAAGTAGTTTTCAATCGAGGCTTTAGAGGAATGAGTCACCAAAATAATTTGCTCAATCCCTGCTGCAACTGCCTCGCGCACTACATATTCAATCGCAGGACGATCGACCACGGTCACCATTTCTTTAGGGATAGATTTACTGGCAGGTAAAAAGCGGGTGCCTAAACCAGCAACGGGTAAAATGGCTTTTTTAATCATATGTCTTAACCTGATCTCGATATTTTAATTTACTTTGACTTCTTTACCACGGACATAACCATCCACATAGTGTTCAAGCTGTGCTAAAGCCCAGTCAATATCACTTTGAATTGCGGTTAAGTCATGCATACGCTCAAACACCAACAACAATTCATCCAACGGATACATTTTTTCATAAGAACGCAAAATCCGGCTGTGTTGTGTCACTTCGGTATTATCGGCATCAATCAACAATTCTTCGTAAAGTTTTTCGCCTGGGCGTAAGCCTGAATATTGAATTTCAATATCACCCTCCTGACTGCCTGTTTCTCGTACTTTTAAACCACTCAGTGCAATCATTTGACGGGCCAAATCCTGAATGCGTACAGGTTCACCCATATCCAGCAGGAATACATCGCCGCCTTGCCCCAAAGCACCGGCCTGAATCACCAATTGCGAGGCTTCTGGAATGGTCATAAAGTAACGGGTGACTTCAGGATGAGTCACGGTAATAGGCCCACCTTTGGCAATTTGCTGTTTAAACAACGGCACCACCGAACCCGATGAACCCAAAACATTCCCAAAACGGACAATGCTAATTTGGGTCTGATCTTGTGCTTCTGCCATCGCCTGACAATACAATTCTGCCATACGTTTAGACGCCCCCATGACATTGGTTGGACGCACGGCTTTATCGGTAGAAATGAGTACAAAGGTTTCTACACCTGTTTTGACCGCTGCATTTAAGCTAAATGCCGTACCAATGGCGTTGTTTTTCAAACCTGCCAAAGGGTTACATTCTACCAAAGGCACGTGTTTGTAAGCAGCCGCATGGTACACGGTTTGAACCCTATACTGTTCCATCACTCGCTCTAGTTTGGCCTGATCGAGCACTGAACCTAAAATCGGGATAATCGTGACATCGTTATTTAAGCGTAATTCTTTGTCAATGCTATACAACGCAAATTCGGTCAGTTCATAAATTACCAAGGCTTTGGGTTTATTTTTGACAATTTGGCGACACAGTTCAGAACCAATGGACCCCCCCGCCCCTGTCACCAAGACCATTTTGTCTTGAATATTTTTAGCCAACAGTTCGGGTACAGGCGGCACAGGGTCACGCCCGAGCAAGTCAATAATATCGACTTCCTGAATATCCGATACGCGAATTTCACCATCGACCAGTTTGGTCAGTCCTGGAATTTCGGTAATTTTAATATGTGCTGGCTCTAAGAATTTGACGATCTCACTTTTACGCATGCGTCCGACAGAAGGCAGCGCAATCAGAATTTCATCGACATTTTTTTTAGCCAGTAATTTTAATGCGCTGTCTGCGTCATAGACTTTTAAACGGCCCAACTGCTGCCCAGTGAGTGACGGATCATCATCAATAAACAACACGGGTAAGTGTTCATCGGAATTGTATAGTGCTGCTGCAATTTGCTGTCCTGCATTGCCTGCACCATAAATCGCCACACGTTTTTTTTGTATATCGGCCTGTAAATAAGAACGTACGATAAAGCGAATAAAGCCACGGCTAAACCAAACCCATGCGAACATGAGAAATCCGAACATGAGCGGAATAGAAGTGGGAATAAAGGCGTCGGTAAAGTAAGCCAACGCATACAACCCTGCCACAGTCAAAGAGGTACCTAACCCCAATTTGACCATAAACAGTTCGCTGTAGGTGCGCACAATAAAGCGATACACCCCAAAAATAAACAGCGATACAACGGCAATCACACTTGCCCATACCGAACCAAAAGCCAAGTTGGGCACCACTTCTGCGCCTAGGTCAAACTGGCGAATGGCATAACATAGCCACAGCAAGACAGGAAATACACAAAAGTCCAGCACCATTAAAAATGCAAGTTTGACTGAGCGGGGGGATTCTACAGCAGGTTCGATAATGGATTTCACGGAATGAGGCTTCTCAATTTTTTACTGAGGATGGTTTGGATGAGATATCTTAAAACAACCCTCAGTTCACACTATTTTTATCAGAGTAAGATATATGACTTTTCAATATTTTACTCTATTTTCGATTTAAAGATTAGATGACTCTATCGCACTGCAAAAGCCGAATGATGTAAAGCTACAACAACCAACCTAACGCAGCCAGAGATGGATCCGTAAATTTGAACAACTCCTATAAGTGATATTCTGCTCCTCAAATGATGTTATAAACATCAATATATGGAGTATTTTATGGCACGTAGACCAAGAAGAA
>NZ_BPPH01000038.1:0-17653 GCF_021602765.1 Acinetobacter sp. KAM396 | reverse complement strand
AGCGTTTAATTGGTTTTGGGAAAAAAGAAGAGTTTAAGGAAATTTTGGCAATTTTAAGAAAGCAGAATCCTGATAGGATAAGGGTTCTGTGAAATTTGTCGTGTACAGAGACAATTTATAATGATCGCATTACTTTTAAAAGCCCAGGGAAACTACCTGGAATTGTCACACCGACTAATATTTTAGATGAACGCTGTTCTAGAAACTCAAAAATCGTTAGATTAATCAATAAGATACCTAACTCTCCTAACCAAGATCTTGGCGAAGGAATTAATACTGCATTTCATGAAATGAAAGTGTCTGGTTTCATTGAACCGAATATCGAAGAAAAAGGAAATTATGTCATTGTGACTTTAAAGCATGCGCTAGATCTGGAGCCTGAAGAAGTAATTCTTAAATATTTAAGCCATAATCCATCAATTACAAATAAAAAAGTAAGAGATTTAACTGGTATACAGGAATCAGAGAAAGTTTCATCTATCTTTGCAAAAATGCGGGAAAAAGGTCTGATTAAGAGAGAAGAAAAAGAGGGACAACAAACAAATTATTGGACTAATGCAGATACAGAAGCTGCCTAGTTGCGAAATTTATTAAGAGAGAGGTGCTTTTAATTTTAAAAACCCTCTTCCCCCACCTTCTCCCATAGGGAGAGGGAACTTTTCATTATTGATTTATTTTCAGCTAAAGACATATATTCCACAAGTCCTCCAACACCACATCCGTCCGCCCCAACACATCATGATTCCAATAACGCACAACTGTTAAACCCAAAGTCTCTAAAAACTGAGTGCGTTCGACATCATAAGCCCGACCATCTTCCGTATTGTACTAACCACCATCCAACTCAATCACTAAGTCAACCTCATGACAGTAAAAATCTACTATATACGGTCCAATGACCTTCTGACGTCTAAATTTGAGCACCATAAAGCGTTTGCTCGAAGTAGTTGCCACAGCAAATTTTCAGCATCCGTAGCAACATGACGCATAGATTTGGCAAATTGTAAGAGTTGTGAATTCATCTTTTGATTCATTATTTTTTGTATTTATAGTTTTTAGCCATCATAACAAATTTTTATTTTCCTAAACCACTCAAATAATTGCAGTTCTTTACTCAAAACCACTATTTTACCCACGCAATTTAAGCATAGTATCAAGCATCAAAATAACAAAATAGACAGTCTATGGATTGGTTTACCATCTTTATTCACGATACTACATGGGCATTTGTTGCCGAATTAATGATTCGGGCAGCACTCATGTTTAGCATGATTATTATATTTTTGCGCCTTACAGGGAAACGTGGAGTACGCCAGCTTTCTATTTTTGAATTGGCCATTATTTTATCGCTCGGTTCTATTGCGGGCGACCCCATGTTCACTGAAGATTTACCTTTGGTACACGCCTTGGTGGTAATGACAGTGGTGATTGGAATGTATCGCCTGACCACATGGCTCATGATGAAATACCAACCCTTTGAAGATTTGATTGAAGGTAAATCGCTGTATATTGTAGAAAATGGCGAACTGGTCTTAGAAAAAATTAAATACGGCAAAATGTCGCATGATGAATTCTTTGCCGAAATGCGCCAACAAGGTGTGGAGCATTTGGGACAAGTACGTGTCGGTTTACTAGAAACTGATGGCAAATTCAGCATGTTATTTTTTCATGACGGTGCCACACGCTATGGTTTACCCTTATTTCCTAAAGCTTGCCAACCCGTGTACCGCACAACTCCAAACACATATTATGCCTGCATGTATTGTGGGCATGTCCGTTTACTTGAACACGCCAATGAAGCCTGTCCGCGTTGTAATCACCAACAATGGACACTGGCAATCAATACTGCATATCGCAGCTAGAATATGTTGATTTTAGCTGCAACACACCTCTATGCGACTTAAATTGTCGCAGGATTGTCATAATTTAAAGTTATACTGCCTGCGCTGCCGAAGTGAAGCACTCAAAGCGCAAATAATAATTTTTGAAAATACAAAAACGACATCGGTATTGGCTTCAATGTGGATACCTTTTATACTCCAGCGACTCTTTAAGGGTCGCTTTTATTTTTCCACTCAATGAATTTTTAATGTGGTTTAGGTCTGTCATCCTGTCTTGATGACCTATCTTCTTCTAGTGCAGATGAATGAGTGCTTTTCGCAAGCTTTGCCCATTTCCAGATCGGTACAAGGCAAAAAATCGCAACAATACAAATCAACAGTAAGTAATTCGCATAGCCTAAAGCATCGCCCAACATTCCACTCAGGGTATAGAGTACCCCACTCACAGTCGCCATAATCGCAACCTGAAATGTAAAGTCAGTCCCTGCGTATTGTTTACGGCTGTATTGCATAATCAAGGTTAGCATCACTACAAGTAACATGGCAGAGCACAAATCTTCCGCAGCATTAATGCTATAAATCAGCCAGTGTGCCACATCAACTTGCTGTTCATATAAATGAGCCAAATAAGCATAGGCTGCTAAACTCAAAATTTTAAGCACAGAAAAAATGATAAGGGCATGCGTTCTAGACCACCATTTCAGCATCAACCCTGCGATGCCTGCACCCAACAAAGCGGCCATTGCCCCCAACATGGTCACGTAAATGCCAATTTGAGAAAAGCTTAAGCCTAAATCCACCATTAAAGGTTTTAATAAGGGGCCAGCTAAACCATCGGCAATTTTAAAGCTGAGTAACACCCACAGCCATGCGTACAGCACAGGCGTTTCCACAAAATAGCGCAGATATTCACGAATCGCAGCAAGGCGTGCGGGAAATGACATTTTGCTTTGAGCTTGAACAAGCACTTGTTTAGCAGCATGTTGTGGCTCTTTAAACATTAAAATGGGTAAGGTATTTAAAAACACCAATGCCGCTAAAATCAGAAAGGTTTTTTGCCAATCTAGCCAATCCAATGCCCACAGCATTGCTCCACCACCCACAATAAAGCCTAGTCGTGAACCAACCACCTGAAAAGTATTGCCCCAATGTTGCTGTTTGGCTTGTAAAATATTGACCGCCAAACCATCAGTGGCAATATCTTGGGTTGCACCGACCAAATTCATGCTGAGCAAAGCCACAAAAAACACCCACAAATAGATAGGATGATTTAAAGACTCAATCGGTAAAAAGGACAGCCCGATCAGCACCAAAACACTCAGCCATTGGCACGGCAAAATCCAGCTACGATAATGCCCCAAATATGAATATCCAAAGCGATCCACCAATGGCGCCCAAAATACTTTGATTGACCACGGCAGCATTAACAAACCAAAACCGCCAATGTGCGCCAAAGACACACCTTGCGCACGTAAAATTACAGGCAAGGCATGAGTCATAAAGCCAACAGGTAAGCCCTGCGCCCAATACAAAGAAAATAACAACAAATAAGTTTGGCGCAAATTGGGCATGGCATCTCGGTTAAATAGGAACAAAAGATCAAAATAACGCAGTACTACACTCTTTTTTTGAATAATGGATTGTTATTTTTCATCACTTTCACATTCAGATTTCGACTATTTTGCCAATGAATCAGACAAAGTGAAAGTCTAATATCTTGAATAGATTTAGATTCATGCGTCATGATATTGGATCTTTCTTGTTGTTAATCACGCACGTCAGGATGACATCGCATTCATGAAATTCAGCAATCCTTTTGCACGCAGTGCACGGCAATTTCCACAGTTACCCGACCAAGTGCCTCAACGTGGAACAGCCAGTAGTCGTGCTTTATTTAAAAATATTTTTTTGGCGCAAGGCTGGCAAATGGTGGGCGAGTTTCCTAACTTGCCCAAAGCAGTTGCCATCATTTCTCCGCATACGTCAAATATTGATGCGTGGCATGGTTTTACTGCCCTACTCGGTTTAGGTCTTCAAATTACTATTTTTGGTAAGCACACTTTATTTGGAACCCCACTCAAGCCACTTTTAAACTGGATTGGGGTCATTCCTGTGGTACGACATTCTCCACATGGACATACCCAAGATATTATCGAGGTTGTACAAAAAAAAGAAAAAATCTGGATTGGTATGGCGCCGGAAGGTACCCGCAAACAAGCCGAAAATATTCGCAGTGGCTTTTACCATATTGCCTACGGTGCCAATATTCCAATTGTGATGTTCTCTTTTGATTATGCACATAAAACCATCCATATTTTGGGCGTGTTCGTTCCTACAGGTAATTATGCTCAAGATTTAGAGGCAATTTATGCGCACTATAACGGCAAATTTTCGGCTAAAAATCCACATTGGTTGGCAAAACCGTTACAAAAGCTTTTGAAAAAGGGCTAGTCAAAGTTTCTATTTTTTGTTCAGATGGGCGCAATATTCTTTGATCTAAATTTAGATTTGATATGCAACTGATTCGTTATTCTTTAGTGGGCGTACTTGCTCTAACTTTGGTTGGCTGCGACAAAACAATAAAAACACCGCCGAAAACCACACCTATCCAAGCACGTGAGCCTGTGATTGCACTGGCTTTAGGTGGCGGCGGTGCCAAAGGCTTTGCACATATTGGCGTCATTAAAGTTTTAGAATCTCACGGGATTAAACCCAAAATTGTCACAGGCACCAGTGCAGGCAGCTTTGTCGGCAGTTTATATGCCAGCGGCAAAAGTCCTTATCAGCTCCAACATATTGCCCTAACCTTTAAAGAATCCGACATTCGTGATTTAACCTTAAACCGTCAGGGTTTTATTGCAGGTCAAAAGTTACAAGACTTCGTCAATCAACACGTGGCGAATAAACCGATTGAGAAATTTCCAATTCGTTTCGCTGCCGTTGCCACACGTTTAGATAATGGACGTAAAGCCGACTTTATTAAAGGTAATGCAGGTCAAGCTGTGCGTGCCTCTTGCAGTATTCCGAATGTTTTTGTGCCTGCCACCATTGGCGGAACGCAATATGTGGATGGCGGCTTGGTCAGCCCGATTCCCGTACAGACGGCTAAAGCCATGGGTGCCGATTTAGTCATTGCGGTGGATATTTCTGCACGTCCAACAGGCAATCAACCTGTCAGCATGTGGGGCTTACTCGATCAAACTTTAAATATTATGGGGCAGCAAAGTATTCATCAGGAATTGGCGCAAGCCAATATCGTGATTCAACCGAAAGTTGGACATATTGGCACACTGGATTTAAAAGCCAGTAACCAAACCATTTTAGAAGGTGAAAAAGCTGCGCAATTACAAATCAAAGCAATTCAGCAAGCCATCACTCACTTTAAAAAATCACCTGCCGCGCTGAAACCTGCACCGCGTCCGAAATTTTAAGATTCAGTGATTTTTTTAATATTCATAAACTTATTGATCTGTTAAAGTGATGAGAGCGCATCTTTTTAAGTCGATGCGTTTCTCTAAGCAACTAGAATCAACCTATCGTAAAAATACGCGAGTAGATGTATGGAATTCGTTCTTGAACCTTGGCACTGGTTTGTACTAGGCGTTTTATTAATGCTTTCAGAACTGCTCTTGCCTGCGTTTGCCGCTTTATGGTTTGGCATTGGGGCAATCATGGTCGGTATTTTATACTGGATGTTCCCCATGATGGGCACGACTACCCAATTGGTGATGTGGATTATCTTGTCGGTACTGTGTACCTTGGCGTGGTTTAAGTTTATCAAACCCTTATCTACCGATAAAACTAAAGCAGGTTTATCACGCGAAGCCACCATTGGACAAATTGGCATGGTCATTCAAACCAACTTGGAACATGATCAAATTAAAGTCCGATTCCCCATGCCTGTGTTGGGTTCAGACGAATGGAACTGCCGCACCACGAGCCCAGTACAAGTGGGAGATCGGATTCGCGTGATTGATATTTTGGGAAATGATTTAGTGGTGCAGCCGCATCACAGCGCACATGACAACGAAAAAGTGAGAAATTAAAATGTCTGGTGGATCTATTATTGTTTTAGCGATTTTAGCCTTTGTTGGAATTACCATTTTTAAAGGCGTGCGAATTGTTCCGCAAGGTTATAAATGGATTGTGCAACGTCTGGGTAAATACCACACTACACTTGCACCAGGACTCAACTTCGTCATTCCTTATGTCGATGAAGTGGCATATAAAGTCACCACCAAAGATATTGTATTAGATATTCCATCTCAGGAAGTCATTACCCGTGACAACGCAGTTCTACTTATGAATGCGGTGGCGTACATTAACCTCACGACTCCTGAAAAAGCAGTGTATGGTATTGAAAACTATACTTGGGCAATTCAAAACCTGGTTCAAACCTCATTGCGTTCTATTGTGGGTGAAATGGATTTAGATGACGCCTTGTCTTCGCGTGATCATATTAAAGCCAAACTCAAAGCAGCCATTTCTGATGATATTTCAGACTGGGGGATTACCCTTAAAACTGTAGAAATTCAGGATATTAAACCATCACATACCATGCAGGCAGCGATGGAAGAACAAGCTGCAGCAGAACGTCAGCGTCGTGCTACCGTAACCAAAGCCGATGGTGAAAAACAAGCGGCTATTTTAGAAGCCGATGGTCGTTTAGAAGCTTCGCGTCGTGATGCTGAAGCACAAGTTGTATTGGCAGAATCTTCACAACGCGCTATTGAAATGGTCAGCTCTGCGGTAGGTGATAAAGAAATTCCTGTGGCCTATTTATTGGGTGAGCAATACGTAAAAGCCATGCAAGACATGGCGAAATCGAACAATGCCAAAACTGTGGTCTTACCTGCAGATGTCTTGAATACCATTCGTGGTGTTATGGGTCGCAATAATCCATAAGCAAATCAGCAAAACATCAAGAAGATAGGCAGCTTTCAAGCTGCCTATTTTTATGCGTATTCAGAAAAAAGTCTGAAATATTTTTTAATGTATGTTTAAATTTCGCGTTTATTGATGAAATCAGTACCGCAAATAAGATGTCTGCACTCACCAAATTGAGTGACTTACATCTAGCAGCGGTCTGTATTTTGATCGACTGTCCAAAACCCAAATGGATACTGTATGAGCGCACTCAACCCCACCATCATTACTTTCCTGTTTTATATTGTCGCCATGATTGTCATTGGTTTATTGGCTTATCGCGCGACTCGAAATTTCTCGGACTACATTTTAGGTGGTCGTCGCCTGGGCAGTTTTGTTACCGCACTTTCTGCAGGCGCATCCGATATGAGTGGTTGGTTGCTGATGGGCTTGCCTGGTGCCATTTATCTTTCAGGTTTATCTGAAATATGGATTGCAATTGGTCTGGTTATTGGCGCATGGTTAAACTGGCTTTTGGTGGCAGGCCGTTTACGCGTACACACCGAAGTACAGCACAATGCTCTGACTTTGCCTGACTATTTTTCAAATCGTTTTAATGATCAAAGAAAAATCTTAAGAATTGTATCTGCCTGCGTAATTCTAGTTTTCTTTGCAATTTATTGTGCTTCGGGCATGGTCGCAGGGGCGCGCTTATTTGAAAGTATGTTTGATTTGCCTTACAGCACTGCATTGTGGATTAGTGCCATTGCGACCATTAGCTATGTGTTTATTGGTGGTTTCTTGGCAGTCAGCTGGACGGACACCATTCAAGCTGGCTTGATGATTTTTGCGCTCTTGCTGACCCCAATCATTACCCTACTCAGCTTTTCTGACCTCAGCCAAGTTACACTTGCTTTAGAAGCAGCTCGCCCGCAAGCGCTGAATTTAGTCGGTGATTTAAGCTGGGTGGCGATCATTTCCCTCATGGCATGGGGCTTAGGCTATTTTGGACAACCACATATTTTAGTGCGTTTTATGGCGGTTGATTCAGTCAAGTCTATTCCGAATGCACGTCGTATTGGCATGACATGGATGACCTTATGTTTAGGCGGTGCGGTGGCTGCAGGCTTTTTTGGTATCGCCTACTTCCAACAACATCCTGAACTGGCAGGTGTGGTCAATGCCAACCCTGAAACAGTATTTATGGAACTTACCAAAATTCTGTTTAACCCGTGGGTAGCAGGTGTGGTACTGGCGGCAATTTTAGCTGCTGTGATGAGTACCCTAAGCTGTCAACTTTTGGTCTGCTCAAGTACTTTAACTGAAGATTTTTACAAATCTTTCCTGCGAAAAAATGCTTCACAAAATGAATTGGTCTGGGTCGGACGCGGCATGGTTCTCATGATTGCACTGCTTGCTATTTGTATGGCGGGTAATCCTGAATCGAAAGTCTTGGGATTGGTTTCTTATGCTTGGGCAGGCTTCGGTGCAGCATTTGGTCCACTGATTATTTTGTCTTTGTTCTGGAAACGCATGACTTTAAATGGTGCATTGGCGGGGATGATTGTCGGCGCACTTATGGTGATTCTTTGGAAAAACCTTTGGGCAGATACGGGTATTTATGAAATTATTCCAGGTTTTGTGTGTTCTTGGATTGCGATTGTGGTGGTGAGTTTATTGGGCAAAGCACCAAGTCATGAAGTGACAGACCGTTTTGAACAGGCCGATCAGCAATATAAAGAATCGCAATCAGCTGTAGATTGATCTGCATAGAGATAAAAAAGCAATAAAAAAAACCAGTGCCTTGAATTGCACTGGTTTTTTTATGTCTAAAATTAGTTTTGATGCACTCAAATCAAGTCAATGAATCGGTGGTTTTTTCTTTCTCTGCTGCGGCTTTTTTTCTTGGCTTACGAAACCGTTTGGCCGGCCAAACCATCGTAAAACGTGCACCGCCCAAGTTCGGACTCTGATCGACTTCAACCTTCCCACCAAACCAATAAGCAATGCGGCTCACAATAGGTAATCCTAAACCGTAACCACCTGAAGCGCGGGTACGGCTGTCATCCAAACGGGCAAAGACTTCAAATACACGTGCACGGTCTTGTTCAGGAATCCCTGGCCCATCATCTTCCACACAAACATAGGCCATGCCTTGCTCGTTAATGCCGCCACTGATCAAAATTTTATGCTCACAGTAACGGACTGCATTGCCCACCAAATTCTGTACCACACGGTGCAGGTAACGGCGTTCAGCTTCCACTTCCAACGTTACAGGTGGTGCAAGCAACTGAATATCTTTTTGAGTTTTCAGCGCTTCGGTTTCCGTAACCACCTGCTCTAGCACTTCAACCAAAACAATTTTTTCAATCTCTAAAGATGGCATGCCCTGTTCAAGCTTGGCATAGGTCAGGATCTCATCAATCAAGGTGTTTAAAGCCTCGATATCTTTATCAATCATTTCGACTTGCTGTAAGCGGTATTCATAATCATCTTCTTCTGCCAGCATTTCCATACCAAAACGGATACGTGCCACAGGCGTGCGCAGCTCATGCGAAACAGCACGCATCAGTTCACGCTGCGCCTCAATCAAACGCTGAATATGGTCGGACATGCTGTTATAGCTCGATGCTAAACTTGCCATTTCATCTGTGCCATCTACAGGCAAACGCATGTTTAAATCGCCCGATTTGGTACGGTCTAAGGCATAGTTCACTTGGCGAATCTTACGCTGCATAGGCAAGATCAGACCGTAAACCCCTAAGCTCAACATAAACATACTGAGCAAGGTAATGCCTGCTGCCAACTGGAATGGCATCCAGTTAAATAACGGTACAGGCCCTAAAACCAAAACTTCTGAGGGGGAGTTTGGCATCGGTGACACAATCGAGATGGTTGTACCACGCACAGTGGCATTATCACGATATAAAATAATGCTGTGATCGAGTCTTAAACGACCAATCTGCTCTGAATCGAGTGGAAGTTCCTGAATATTTTTAATATTGATCGGGTAAGAAAAATGCTGCTGAATTTTGGCCAGATATTCTTTTTCCTGACCCGGGTAATACACCAAATAATCTAAAACAAAAATCGGCAATGCTTTCATTTGCCGTTCTGTGATTTTATCTGCCTTGATATATAAATAATGACTTGGATCATCTTTCATGCCCAAAATAATATAGGCAATCATATTTTTGGCATCATAGCGCACAGCGGCTTTACGTTCTTTAATCCGTCTAAGCTCTGCGCGCGACAAATCTACTTTGTCTGCCTGCACATAATAGATGGTCAATTCCAGCAAATCGGATGCGTCAGAAATCCAGTCTTTCTTTTGCTGTTCGTTTTGCTGTCGTGCAATCCCTTCACTAATAATATAAGCCATACCATCAGTTAAAGATTCACGATATTCTTGCGCACGCTGATAGTTGATGATTTGCACCAATAAGTACGCCAAAATGGCAACTACTGCAACTAAGATCACCAATCCTGCATATATGCGCAAGAATATACTGTGTTTAAGCACAAAACCTGCCCTATGTGACTTACTTTATATTTGAGTCGATATTATTTGACTCAGTAAAAATGCATATTACATGCCGTTGGTTTCTTTGACAAACAAATAACCTTTACTGCGTACAGTTTTAATACGTTTTGGATTCTCAGGATCATCACCAATTTTTGGACGAATACGCGAAATACGCACATCAATTGAACGGTCTTGACCATCATATTCAATGCCCCGCAGACGCTCAAAAATATCTTCACGAGATAAAATACGCCCTGCATTCGAAGCCAATAACCATAATAAGTCATATTCTGCGCTGGTGAAATCAACCAATTCACCATTTAAAGTCACAGAACGGCCGCCGTTATCAATCACTAAATCATCAAATTCAATGCGCTGTGCGACTTCATCTTCAGTCACATTGTCGGTACGGCGTAATAAAGCACGAATACGCGCCAACAATACGCGCGGCTGCACAGGTTTTGCAACATAGTCATCGGCACCCATTTCCAAACCTAGCACCTGATCCATATCTTCGGTACGTGCAGTCAACATCAAAATCGGTTGGTGATAATGTGGACGAACTTCACGGCAAATAGTTAAACCATCGGCGCCTGGTAACATCACATCGAGCACCACAAGATCTGGTTGCTCGGCAATAATACGGCGAATCGCGCGGTTGCCATCTGGTTCTACCCCAACTTCTAAACCATTACGAATTAAGTATTCCTGCGTAAGTCGTGCAAGACGTTCATCATCTTCAACAATTAAAATTTTTGTTAACTTTTCTTCTTGACTCATAGTCTGTCCCTTTATTGGATTCAACCTATCCTTTTAAAATCTGAGAGATAGGGCTTGATATAGTTTGCAATATACACACGTTTACATTGTAAACAAGATACTGTTCACCAAAATGATACATCTGCGTAGTATTTTGTTGTATTTTTATTAAGCATTGAATTTATAGTATTTTTCTAGTTTTAGTGATTTTTGGGCACATTTAAGAAATATTAAGTTACAAAATGGGTATTTTTTGCACTAGATCAAGCCCTTGCTTGATTTAGAAAAATTATCTCCTAACTTTCCAAGTTATCCACAAGGTTATCTATAAGCAGTTTTTCCGAGCTTTGCTATGCTATGCCCTTGTCTGATAAGGCTTATAGCCAATAGGACAAAATTCGGTATTTTTGAGATAAATTTTAATTCAGAAAAAGTCAAAATTTAAAAAAAAGTCAATATTGATCTACCCTCAATTTTCCCGTATCTTGTGTTCAATTCAATTTTAAACCACTAAGTCTTGTGTTTATTCCTCAAACGCTGTGGCCTAAATTTTGCCCAGTTTAAATGGTCCATAAACATAACAATAGATGACAATGGAGCTATGCTGACATGAGCGTAATCACATCAACCCCCGGTCAATTACAAGTGATTAAACGCACTGGTGATGTTGCCGCTTTCGATGCTGAAAAAATTGCAGTTGCAATTGGCAAAGCGTTTTTGGCTGTAGAAGGTCAACAAAGCGCCGATTCAAGCCGCATTCATGATCGGATCGAACAACTGACTGAAATGGTGTTGAACACATTCAACCGCCGTTTACCGTCTGGCGGAACCATTCATATTGAAGAAATTCAGGATCAAGTTGAACTTGCGCTTATGCGTACAGGCGAGCAAAAAGTTGCTCGTGCTTATGTCATCTACCGTGAACAACGCTCAGAAGCACGTAAGCAAGCAGGTGAAAACCATCACCCGACTTTACAAGTGACCGACGCAAACGGTCAGCTTAAACCACTAGATTTAGGTGCTTTAAAAGCAACCGTGAATAAAGCGGCAGAAGGTTTAGAAGGCATTGATGTAGATGCCATCATTGATGAAACCGTGAAAAACCTCTACAACGGTGTAAAAGAGTCTGACATCTCAACCACCATGATGATGGCGACCCGTACCCGTATTGAGCAAGAGCCGAACTATACTTATGTGACTGCGCGTTTATTGCGTAATGACTTGGTGGCAACAGGTTTAGAGTTTTTAGGTTTGGCAACAGATACACCTGAAGGCGAAGCATTAGAAACTTTCCTGAAAAAAGGTGTAGAACTTGATTTGCTTTCTGCAGACTTACTTGAGTTTGACCTTGCCAAACTTGCTGCAGCGATTCAGCCTGAACGCTCAAACCAGTTTACCTATTTAGGTCTGCAAACTTTATTTGACCGTTATTTCATTCACTCAGATGGCGTACGCTTTGAACTTCCACAATTGTTCTTTATGCGTGTGTCAATGGGTCTGGCGCTTAATGAAGATGACCGTGAAGCACGTGCAATCGAGTTCTATAACTTATTGTCTAGCTTCGACTACATGGCTTCTACGCCTACCCTGTTTAACTCAGGTACGCTACGTCCACAGTTATCAAGCTGTTACTTAACTACAATTTCTGATGACCTTTACAACATTTATGGTGCAATGCGTGACAACGCAATGCTGTCTAAATGGGCAGGTGGTTTAGGCAATGACTGGACGCCAGTACGTGCCTTGAACTCATATATCAAAGGAACAAACGGTAAATCTCAAGGTGTTGTTCCGTTCCTTAAAGTTGCTAACGATACAGCTGTTGCGGTCAACCAAGGTGGTAAGCGTAAAGGTGCGGTATGTGCGTACTTAGAAACTTGGCACTTAGACATCGAAGAATTCCTAGAGCTGCGTAAAAACACAGGGGATGACCGTCGTCGTACCCATGACATGAACACAGCGAACTGGGTGCCTGACTTGTTCATGCAGCGTGTCTTTGAAGATGCAGAATGGACACTGTTCACGCCATCTGAAACACCAGACTTGCACGACTTGACGGGCGAAGCTTTTGCCGAGCGTTATGCGTACTACGAAAGCATTGCCAAAGAAACCAACATGCTGCATAAGAAACTTCGTGCGAAGGACTTATGGCGCAAAATGTTGTCAATGTTGTTTGAAACAGGTCACCCGTGGATCACATTCAAAGACGTATGTAACTTACGTTCACCGCAACAACACGTTGGCGTAGTGCACTCATCTAACTTATGTACTGAAATTACCCTCAATACTAACCAAGATGAAATTGCGGTATGTAACTTGGGTTCAATCAACCTTGTGCAACACGTTCAAGGTGGTGTGTTAGACCGTGAAAAATTAGCACGTACTATTAAAACTGCAGTACGTATGCTCGACAACGTGATCGACATCAACTACTACGCAGTGCCACAAGCGAAAAATTCAAACTTGAAGCATCGCCCTGTGGGTATGGGCATCATGGGCTTCCAAGATGCGCTATATGAAATGAACTTGGCTTATGGTTCAGATGCTGCGGTTGATTTTGCCGATGAGTCTATGGAAGTAATTAGCTACTACGCAATTCAAACGTCAAGTGACTTGGCGGTTGAGCGTGGTACTTACGAAACATTTAAAGGTTCATTGTGGGATCAAGGCATCCTGCCAATCGACTCTTTAGACATCGTAGCGAAATCACGTCCTGAACGTATGTTTGAAGTTGACCGTACTCAGCGTTTAGATTGGGACAGCCTACGTGCCAAAGTTCAAAAAGATGGTATGCGTAACTCAAACGTAATGGCTATTGCACCAACAGCAACCATTTCAAATATTTGTGGCGTTTCTCAGTCTATTGAGCCGACATTCCAAAACTTATATGTGAAGTCGAACTTGTCTGGTGAATTTACAGTAATCAACCCTTACCTCGTTCGTGCATTGAAAGCGCGTGATTTGTGGGATTCTGTAATGGTGAATGACCTGAAACACTTTGAAGGTTCAGTACAAAAAATTTCACGTATTCCTGAAGAACTTAAAGCAATTTTTGCGACTGCGTTTGAAGTTGAACCACGTTGGATTGTAGATGCAGCATCACGTCGTCAAAAATGGATTGATCAGGCGCAATCGTTGAACTTGTATATTGCAGGTGCAAACGGTAAGAAACTTGACCTGACTTATAAAATGGCATGGTTACGTGGTCTGAAAACTACCTATTACCTACGTGCATTAGGTGCGACTTCTGCAGAGAAATCGACCATTAACACAGGTGCATTGAATGCAGTAAAACCTGCAACCGTAACCGCAGCCCCTGTAGCAGCCGTTGCACCAGAAGCAGCTGCAGCAGTTGATGAAGATTTTGCACAAGCAGCGCCAGTGCCAATGGCATGTTCAATTGACAACCCTGATTGTGAGGCATGTCAGTAATTAACTAAAGGTATCGACATCGGAAAAAGGCTACCTCTGTAGCCTACTGATGAGTCTTCAGAGCATGGGCTACATGTAGCATAAGTTTTCTATATTGAGGATTTATGAAGAAGAAAGATATCTTTGGTAAAGAGCTTAAGCTTACCAAAAAGGAAAAAGCAAAACATAAAAGTCGCATGGAAAAATTTGAAACACTTTCTTTGTCTGTGATTCAAATTCAAAGACTCTTAGAAATGCTGTATAAATATTTAATTCATATTGGAAAATCAGTTTTTCCAGATGAAAAAACTAAGCAAAAACTTTATAAAACTGCTTTATGGTTTGTTAAACAGTTTGTTTGGTTCATTGTCTTGCCAAGCATTTATCAGATCATTAGCAATATATTGGTATCAGCTTACTCAAATAGTTTTATGTTTTGATAAATACTATTTAGCTAAATAAAGGAAAAGCTATGTTCCAAATGACTCATAACTATCAGTTAGGACTAGCGGTTCTAGTTTTTTCCTTTATTTTCTTTTATGTACCGATGGTTTATGCATTTTTAGCCATTCGGAAACAGCAGCGTAAGCAAGATCAATAAAGTGATTGCTTAGGAAGATAAGATGACACTTCAACTTGATTTAGAAAAATATGCTAACTCAAATGCAGTTCTCATCCAGATTTATATAAATCGTATGGTACTTGGTGTTTCCTCTGTTACAGGGCAAATGGCTGAGTCCGCTTCCTTTTCACATCCTCGTTCTTTATTGGGTAACTACAGCATAGCTGAAGACACACTGACCAAGCTGATAAAACAAGGCAAATTTAGCTTTTTAGATTCAGCACCCATTATGTTTATTCAGGCTATGGAACGAACAGAAGCAGGCTTAACACAGGTGGAAATACGGGCATTGCAGGAATTAGGGTTAGCGAGTGGCGCAAGGGCTGTGGCTGTTTATGATGAAACAGGCAAATTATTAACCCCAAACTCACTTCCCTCTCCAGTCAATCTTAAACGTTTAAAAAACATGTTGGGATTAACGGTTGGAGTGATGGTATTGCTGTGCCTGATCTATGTTTTAGTGTTTAAAACTGTCACATAAATAAATTAAGATTAGAGTGAGATAAATTATGTCTATCCTAAGTTGGGACGATTTCGAAGATGATTCGCAAAAACCGGCTGCTCCTGAACACAAGTCTGCGCCCGTCGAGCCGCAAAAAGCGCATGATACGCAGATGGTATCTCATGCAGAGCAACCACAGAAGACTGTGGCAGCTGCACAACCCGCTACAGCCCCTAGAAGTGGAGCAACAGATTCAACCGATCCGTTGGCAAGAGCATCTAACGCTCTAGAACAACTGGATGTTGCTCCAGGTCTTGAAGAGTTGGAAATGGGTGCGTCACGCGTACAGGTTGATGATAAAGCCATGATCAACTGTCGTGCAGACTTAAACCAGCTTGTACCGTTCAAATACGAATGGGCATGGCAAAAATATCTAGATGGTTGTGCAAACCACTGGATGCCGCAAGAAGTCAACATGAATCACGACATCGCATTGTGGAAGTCTGAAAATGGCTTAACTGAAGATGAACGCACCATTGTTATGCGTTCACTTGGTTTCTTCTCTACTGCAGACTCATTGGTTGCTAATAACTTGGTATTGGCAATTTATCGCCACATTACCAACCCTGAATGCCGCCAGTACATTTTACGTCAAGCCTTTGAAGAAGCGATTCACACTCACGCTTACCAGTACTGTATCGAATCTTTAGGTATGGATGAAGGCGAAGTCTTCAATATGTACCGCGAAGTACCATCGGTTGCGCGTAAAGCAGCATGGGGCTTGAAGTACACGCAATCTTTAAGCGATCCTACTTTCAAAACAGGTACACCTGAAAACGACCAAATTTTGCTACGCAACTTGATCGCATTCTATTGTGTACTTGAAGGTATTTTCTTCTACTGCGGTTTCAGTCAAATTTTGTCGATGGGTCGTCGTAACAAAATGAATGGTGTTGCAGAGCAATTCCAGTACATTTTACGTGATGAATCTATGCACTTGAACTTTGGTATCGACATGATTAACCAAATCAAGATTGAGAACCCGCACTTGTGGACTGCAGAATTCCAGCAAGAAGTGATTCAAATGATTCTTGAAGGCACAATGCTTGAAATTGAATATGCGCGTGACACTATGCCACGTGGTGTATTGGGCATGAACGCAGGTATGATGGAAGAATATTTGAAATTCATCTGTAACCGTCGTTTAAGTCAGCTCGGTTTACCTGAACAGTTTGTTGGCGTAAACAACCCGTTCCAATGGATGTCTGAAATGATGGACTTGCGTAAAGAGAAGAACTTCTTTGAAACGCGTGTGACTGATTATCAGACGGGCGGTGCGTTAAGCTGGTAATACAGCGCTGCGTCACGCGACACATAAGTTGTCATTTGCGACACATAAAATGTCATTGAGCGACACATAAGTTGTCATTGAATAACCGCCATTAATGGCGGTTTTTTCTTTAATCTAAATTGGATTTTAGTAACATGAGTTAATCTAATTTAACTATTTGATCATCGTTCCAAACATAAACTTGTTTATGCAAGTGTTGATTAGTTCTGAAATATTCATGTATCTCTTCATCCCCTTTATAGTTTTGCCCTCTTTCTCCCCATAATATCCATACAAATGTTTGTCCAGTTTCTATAAGATATTTTTGAAAAAGATCTTTTCTTAAATATAATAAATGACCTTTCAAATTCTCATCAGAAGATTTCAATGTTCTAAAAATAGAGGCTACCCCGTCAAAATCATATAAGTCTGGATCACCATTATGGTATTTTAGACCTAATCTCTGACATAATTCAGGATTCGGAAAGTCTATTCCTCCTGCTTGATTCAAAGAACTGTGATAAGACTCCCAAGAATAAGATTGCACAGGAACTTCTATTAAAAAACTAGATGCATCCCATTCATCCAAATTCACCCGACTATTTACATTTTCATTTAGTTCTAAAAATGAATTCCCCAAAACCATTTCACCTGCGTATTTATAGTGATTTTCAGGAATTCGTGGCAGAGCATTATTACCAAGATAATCCTTATTACAAAAAAATTCACTTATCGTAGAGACATGGTAAGCATCCGGCTAACACAGCCTTACCAAGCGATCCTATAAGCCTTAATTTAGTTCCCACCTAAAAACAAGTGGGGACTTAATCCATGAACATGGATATATATTCAGCAA
>NZ_BPPH01000037.1:0-18295 GCF_021602765.1 Acinetobacter sp. KAM396 | reverse complement strand
CCGTACAACTGACGTAACTGGTGCAATCCAGTTGAAAGAAGGCGTTGAAATGGTAATGCCAGGTGACAACGTTGAAATGTCAGTAGAATTAATCCACCCAATCGCAATGGATGCTGGTTTACGCTTCGCGATCCGTGAAGGTGGTCGTACTGTAGGTGCAGGTGTTGTTGCTAAAGTAACAGCATAATTATAGAATGTGTTGAACAGGTCGAGAGCTTTGGCTCTCGTTCTGTTTTGTAGGTCAGTAGTTCAATTGGTAGAGCGTCGGTCTCCAAAACCGAATGTTGGGGGTTCGAGTCCCTCCTGGCCTGCCACTTTTTTTAAAAAAGCTTGATGTCGGCTAATCTAGTCATATAATAAGTCGCGAATTCTACGACGAGTACAAAAATGTCGAATGATAAATCGCGTGACGCATTAAGCGACGCGCCAATCCCTCAAAGAAATAATTCTGCTGAAGTTGTTCAATCGAGTTCTCCATTAGACTATGTGTTATGGGGTATCGCTTTGATTTTATTCATCGCTTCGATGATGGTGAATCAGCATCTTCCTGCATATTGGGCACCAGCCAATGATATTTGGGTGCGTGTTGGGGTAATTTTGGCTTGTATCGTTGTGGCTTTAGGTTTATTATACGCCACCCATCAAGGCAAAGGCTTTGTTCGTTTGCTTAAAGATTCACGTATTGAATTGCGTCGAGTCACTTGGCCTACTAAACAGGAAACTGTAACAACGTCATGGCATGTATTGATTGTTGTTGTAGTCACTTCAATTGTATTGTGGTGTTTTGACTATGTGTTAGGCTGGGCAATCAAGTTAATTATCGGGTAAAAGAGCTATGAAACGTTGGTACATTATTCATGCCTACTCAGGTTATGAAAAACAAGTGATGCGTTCGCTTAATGATCGAATCCAGCGTAGCGCTGTTGCCGATAGCTTTGGTGAAGTCCTTGTTCCTACCGAAGAAGTGGTAGAGATGAAGGATGGTAAGAAACGTAAGTCAGAGCGTAAGTTCTTTCCAGGCTATGTATTGGTTGAAATGGAAATGAACGATGAAACTTGGCACATTGTTAAAGAATGTCCAAAAGTTTTAGGTTTTATTGGTGGTACAGCAGAAAAGCCTGCCCCAATTACGCAAAAAGAAGCTGATGCGATTCTTGCACGTGTACGCAATACTGGTGAAGCACCTCGTCCGAAGACGATGTTTGAGCCAGGCGAAGAATTACTTGTGATTGATGGTCCATTCACCGACTTTAAAGGCGTGGTGGAAGAAGTTCAATACGAGAAGTCGCGTTTAACGTTGACAATTAATGTATTTAATCGACCTACTCAGGTTGAGCTGGAATTTCGTCAAGTCGAAAAATCAGTTTAAGTTTGAGTGGTTGGAAAACGCCCGATTTATGATGAATCGGGCATTGTTGTTGTAACGGTATCGTTACTTAAAATATTGGGGAGCCTAGCGGCGTTTGTACCCAGAGGTAATTTGAAATGGCTAAGAAGATTGACGGCTATATCAAGCTGCAAGTTCCAGCTGGTAAAGCGAATCCATCTCCACCGATTGGTCCTGCATTAGGTCAACGTGGTGTTAACATCATGGCATTCTGTAAAGAATTCAATGCTGCAACACAAAAAGTTGAACCAGGTTTGCCAATTCCTGTAGTGATCACTGTGTACAACGACAAGTCGTTCACATTCATCATGAAAACTCCTCCTGCTGCAATTCTTCTTAAGAAAGCTGCAGGCATTCAAAAGGGTTCAGCTGTGCCTAACAAAAACAAAGTTGGTAAGTTGACTCGTGCTCAATTAGAAGAGATTGCGACTACTAAAGAACCAGATTTAACTGGTGCTGATTTAGAAGCACGTGTGCGTACCATTGCTGGTTCTGCACGTTCTATGGGCTTGGATGTGGAGCTATAAGACATGGCAAAGTTAACTAAACGTCAAAAAGCCATTGCTGCTGCTGTAGAAGCAAACAAAGTTTACACTTTGGAAGAAGCAGTTGAAGTTCTAAACAACCTTCCTGCTGCTAAATTCAAAGAATCTTTGGATGTTGCGGTAAACCTGGGTGTTGACCCACGTAAATCTGATCAGGTTGTTCGTGGTGCGACTACACTTCCTGCAGGTACCGGTAAAACTGTACGTGTAGCTGTTTTCGCTCAAGGTGCTGCTGCAGAAGCTGCTAAAGCTGAAGGCGCAGACGTAGTTGGTTTCGATGACTTAGCTGAAAGCATTCAAGCGGGTAACCTTGACTTTGACGTTGTGATTGCAGCTCCAGATGCAATGCGCGTTGTAGGTAAGTTGGGTACGATTCTTGGTCCACGTGGCTTAATGCCAAACCCTAAAGTGGGTACTGTAACTCCTGACGTTGCGACTGCAGTTAAAAATGCAAAAGCAGGTCAAGCACGTTACCGTGTAGACAAAGCAGGTATTATCCACGCTGCGATTGGTCAAGTTGGCTTTACTGCTGAAGCGGTTCGTTCAAACGTTGAAACCTTAGTTGCTGACTTGAAAAAGTTAAAACCTGCAACTTCTAAAGGTGTATACATCAAAAAGATCACTTTGAGCTCTACTATGGGTCCTGGTCTTGTTATTGATGTACAAAACGTTTCTAACTAAGTCTGACTTAGAAAGAATTTTAAAGTCCTGAAAATCACCCTCTCTTATTAGGAGAGGGTTGGGGAGAGATGAAATACCCTCATCCCAACCTTCTCCGTTAGGGAGAAGGGGCTTTCAGGCGGACTTTGAATTGGTAAATGAGAATTTATCAGCGTCAAAGACCTCAGGCGAGAGTGGTTTTATGCTGCTTTCTTAATATCCCAGCCTGGGTAGACGCGGTGGTGTGATTTATTCATCCTCCGCGTGTAAATTCAGTTTTGAATTTACGAATTGGGAGTGTACTTCGTGTAAGTACATAAATCACCGTTAGGAGGTTTTACAATGGCTCTTCTTATCGAAGACAAAAAACAGATCGTAGCAGAAGTAAACGAAGTTGCTTCTAAAGCGTTCTCAGCTGTTGTTGCTGACTATCAGGGTTTAAGCGTTGAGCAATTAACGGCTCTACGTGTTGAAGCGCGTAAATTAGGTGTTACTACACGTGTTGTACGTAATACTTTGGCAAAACGTGCTCTTCAAGATACGCAATTCACGATCTTGAACGACAACCTTGTTGGCCCAACAATTTTAGCTTTCTCAACTTCTGAAGACGACATGGGTGCAGCTGCACGCTTGTTCGAAGAATTCGCTAAAACAAACAAAGCATTTGAGCTTAAAGCTGCTGCATTTGACGGCAAACTTTATCAAGGTGCTGAAGTTAGCGTAATTGCGAATCTTCCGAACCAAGAAAAAGCGCTTACTATGCTTGCAAACGTTCTTCAAGCTCCTATTTCGAAATTGGGTCGCCTTATTACTGCGCTCAAAGAGAAAAACGAGTCAGAAGCTGCATAAGCTTAAATTTATTTCCACACCATTCAATTTCCATTTGGAGTTATTCTCATGGCTTTAACTAACGAAGAAATCTTAAACGCAGTTGCTGAAAAAACTGTTCTTGAACTTGTTGAACTTATCTCTGCTTTTGAAGAGAAATTCAATGTATCAGCTGCTGCTGTTGCTGTTGCTGCTGCTCCAGGCGCTGGCGCTGCTGCTGCAGAAGAGCAATCTGAATTCAACGTTGAGTTGACTTCTTTCGGTGCGAACAAAGTTGCTGTAATTAAAGCAGTTCGTGAAGCTACTGGCCTTGGTCTTAAAGAAGCTAAAGACATCGTTGAAGGCGCTCCTTCAGTGATCAAAGAAGCTGTTTCTAAAGAAGAAGGTGAAGAGCTTAAGAAGAAACTTGAAGAAGCTGGTGCTACAGTTACTCTTAAGTAATTTCTTAAGGGAGTCGATTTTTTATAATCGGCTCCAAAAATTGGCTGATGGCTCTTGGGTCATCAGCCTTTTTGCGTTACAATTATCGGCTCGATTTTTGTTTGAATGATGGAAAAACCATCAAAAACAATATAAATCAAAAAAATCAAACGCTTACCAATATTTTTCCACATTTAAAAATATTGTTAAGCGTTTTAATACCACTAAAAATTGCAGCATTTGTAAAGAGTGGTGGCCATATCGGCCTGCGTAATTCCTTCTAAACTCGTTCTGCAGGCGGGTTTAGTTTACTTTCCGAGGACTCCAGATGGCATACTCATATACCGAAAAGAAACGGATCCGTAAGAATTTTGGTAAATTGCCCCAAGTGATGGATGCACCGTACTTGCTTTCGATTCAAGTCGACTCGTACCGTACATTTCTACAAGATGGCAAAACTCCAAAAAGCCGCGAAGATATCGGTCTCCAAGCCGCATTTCGTTCAGTTTTTCCTATAGAAAGTTATTCTGGCAATGCTGCTTTAGAATTTGTTGAGTATAGTCTTGGTAAGCCTGAGTTTGATGTACGTGAGTGTATTCTTCGCGGCTCAACTTATGCGGCACCAATGCGCGTAAAAATTCGTTTGATCATTAAAGATCGTGAAACGAAATCAATCAAAGATGTGCGTGAGCAAGAAGTCTACATGGGCGAAATGCCATTGATGACGGATAACGGTACCTTTGTGATTAACGGTACTGAGCGTGTAATTGTTTCTCAATTGCACCGTTCACCAGGCGTGTTCTTTGACCACGATAAAGGTAAAACCCACTCGAGCGGTAAAGTGTTGTATTCAGCACGCATTATTCCTTACCGTGGTTCATGGTTAGACTTTGAATTCGATGCCAAAGATCTTGTTTATGTGCGTATTGACCGTCGTCGTAAATTGCTTGCGACTGTAGTATTGCGTGCATTGGGCTATAGCAATGAACAAATCCTAGACTTGTTCTTTGAGAAAGTACCTGTCTATTTAGACATGGGTAGCTACCAAATTGACCTTGTACCAGAACGCTTGCGTGGCGAAATGGCGCAATTTGACATTACTGATGCTGACGGCAAAGTGATTGTTGAGCAAGGTAAACGTATTAATGCGCGTCACGTACGTCAAATGGAAGCAGCAGGCTTAACGAAGCTTTCTGTACCAGATGAGTACTTATATGAACGTATCACTGCTGAAGACATTACTTTACGTGATGGCGATGTGATTGCTGCAAACACCTTGTTAAGCCATGAAATCATGGTGAAACTTGCAGAAGGTGGTGTAAAGCAGTTCAACATTCTGTTCACAAACGACATTGATCGTGGTTCATTCGTTGCTGACACCTTGCGTGCAGATACGACTGTTGGTCGTGAAGATGCCTTGGTCGAAATCTATAAAGTAATGCGTCCAGGTGAGCCACCAACGAAAGAAGCAGCTGAAAATCTGTTTAACAACCTGTTCTTCTCTTCTGAGCGTTATGATTTATCGCCAGTTGGTCGTATGAAGTTTAACCGTCGTTTGGGTCGTCCTTACGAAGTGGGTACAGACCAGAAGTCACGTGAAGTCGAAGGTATTTTGTCCAACGAAGACATTACCGATGTACTTAAAACATTGATCGAAATTCGTAACGGTAAAGGTGAAGTCGACGATATCGACCACTTGGGTAACCGTCGCGTACGTTCAGTGGGCGAGATGACTGAAAACCAATTCCGTGTTGGTTTGGTACGTGTTGAACGTGCTGTAAAAGAGCGTTTGTCTCAGGCTGAAACTGATAACCTGTCTCCGCAAGATTTAATCAATGCGAAACCAGTGGCTGCTGCAATCAAAGAATTTTTTGGTTCAAGTCAGTTGTCTCAGTTCATGGACCAAAACAACCCGTTGTCTGAAATTACCCACAAGCGTCGTGTCTCTGCGCTTGGTCCAGGTGGTTTGACTCGTGAGCGTGCGGGCTTTGAAGTACGTGACGTACATCAAACTCATTATGGTCGTGTGTGTCCAATTGAGACGCCTGAGGGTCCAAACATTGGTTTGATCAACTCGCTGTCTGTTTATGCTAAATGTAACAATTTTGGCTTCTTGGAAACGCCATACCGTAAAGTGGTTGATGGTCGTGTAACTGATGACGTTGAGTATTTATCTGCAATTGAAGAAGTAGGTACTGTGATTGCACAGGCCGACTCTGCAGTAGATAAAGACGGCAACCTCTCTGAAGAGTTCGTTTCTGTACGTCACCAAGGTGAATTCGTTCGTATGCCTCCTGAAAAAGTGACGCATATGGACGTATCTGCACAACAGGTTGTATCTGTAGCAGCATCACTGATTCCGTTCCTTGAACACGATGACGCCAACCGTGCATTGATGGGTTCGAACATGCAACGTCAGGCTGTTCCGACGCTTATCGCTGATAAACCACTTGTGGGTACAGGAATGGAAGCGAACGTGGCACATGACTCAGGTGTATGTGTGATCGCAAATCGTGGTGGTCGTATTGAATATGTCGATGCTTCGCGTGTGGTCATTCGTGTGAACGAAGAAGAAATGATTGCGGGTGAAGCAGGTGTAGATATCTACAACCTGATCAAATACACACGTTCAAACCAAAACACTTGTATTAACCAAAAAGTTTTGGTGAAGATGGGTGATAAGGTGGGTCGTGGTGACGTATTGGCTGATGGTCCATCTACAGATGGCGGTGAGCTTGCACTCGGCCAGAACATGCGCGTCGCGTTCATGACTTGGAATGGTTATAACTACGAAGACTCGATCTTACTTTCTGAGCGTGTACTTCAAGAAGACCGTTTAACTTCGATTCACATTCAAGAGTTGTCATGTGTTGCACGTGATACCAAATTGGGTGCGGAAGAAATCACGGCGGATATTCCAAACGTGGGCGAAGCTGCGCTGTCTAAACTCGACGAGTCTGGTATCGTTTATATCGGTGCTGAAGTGACTGCAGGTGACATCCTGGTAGGTAAAGTTACGCCGAAGGGTGAAACGCAGTTAACCCCTGAAGAAAAATTGCTTCGCGCAATTTTCGGTGAAAAAGCAGCAGATGTGAAAGATTCATCATTGCGTGTTCCATCAGGCACTAAAGGTACTGTGATTGACGTTCAAGTCTTTACCCGTGATGGTTTAGAAAAAGACGAACGTGCGCAAGCGATTGAAAAAGCACAGCTCGATGCATATCGCAAAGACTTGAAAGAAGAATACAAAATCTTTGAAGAAGCAGCGCGTGAACGTATTATCCGCTTATTGAAAGGTCAAGAATCTAACGGTGGCGGTACAACTAAGCGTGGCGACAAACTTTCTGAAGATGTGTTGTCTGGTTTAGAGTTAGTTGATTTACTTGAAATCCAACCAAGTGATGAAGCAATTGCTGAGCGTTTAACTCAAATTCAAACTTTCTTGAAAGAGAAGAGCTCTGAAATTGATGAGAAATTCGCAGAGAAGAAACGTAAGCTTTCTACAGGCGATGAACTCACTACGGGCGTCTTGAAAGTTGTTAAAGTTTATCTTGCTGTTAAACGTCGCATCCAACCGGGTGACAAGATGGCGGGTCGTCATGGTAACAAAGGTGTAGTATCAAACATCTTACCTGTAGAAGACATGCCGCACGATGCTAATGGTGTACCAGTGGATATCGTATTGAACCCACTAGGCGTACCATCGCGTATGAACGTGGGTCAGATTCTTGAAACACACTTGGGTATGGCAGCCAAAGGTTTGGGTGAGCAAATTGATAAAATGCTCAAACAACAACGTGAAATTGCTGAACTACGTGAGTTCCTAGACAAGATTTATAACAAAGTTGGTGGCGAGCAAGAAGATCTTGACAGCTTAACTGATGATGAAATCTTGGTATTGGCTGGTAACTTACGTGCAGGTGTTCCATTGGCAACTCCTGTATTTGATGGTGCAGAAGAAGGTCAAATTAAAGAATTACTTGAACTGGCTGAATTACCACGTTCTGGTCAAACCGTGTTGTACGATGGTCGTACAGGCGAGAAATTCGACCGCCCAGTGACTGTGGGTTATATGTACATGCTCAAACTCAACCACTTGGTGGATGACAAGATGCACGCACGTTCTACAGGTTCTTACTCACTTGTAACGCAACAGCCGTTGGGTGGTAAGGCACAATTCGGTGGTCAGCGTTTCGGTGAGATGGAAGTCTGGGCACTTGAAGCATACGGTGCTGCATATACGCTTCAAGAAATGCTCACTGTGAAGTCGGATGACGTTGAAGGTCGTACCCGTATCTATAAGAACATTGTAGATGGTAACCATTATATGGACCCAGGTATGCCTGAATCGTTTAACGTATTGACCAAAGAGATCCGTTCTTTAGGTATCAACATTGAACTGAAAAATGGTGACTAAGCATCTCCATTAAATCTCCCTAAATCCCTCTTTATAAAAGAGGGACTTTTCCCCCTTTGAAAAAGGGGGATTAAGGGGGATTAAAACTCAGTTAAAAAACAATATTTGTGACCCAGTTGGGATGTGAAAACAGCCTCCCAGCACACGGAGAAAAAAATTGAAAGACTTGCTCGATATCATGCGCAAAAAGACGGATTCTGACGGTCATGCTCCAGTAGAGTTTGACCGCATCCGTATTGGTCTTGCGTCACCAGAAATGATTAAGTCATGGTCTCACGGTGAAGTTAAAAAGCCAGAAACCATTAACTATCGTACGTTTAAGCCTGAACGTGATGGTTTATTCTGTGCCAAAATTTTTGGTCCAGTAAAAGATTACGAATGCTTGTGTGGTAAATACAAGCGTATGAAATACAAAGGCGTCATTTGTGAAAAATGTGGCGTTGAAGTAACGACTGCAAAAGTTCGTCGTGAGCGGATGGGTCACATCGAACTAGCTTCTCCAGTTGCACACATTTGGTTCTTGAAATCATTACCAAGCCGTATTGGTTTATTACTTGATATGACTTTACGTGATATCGAGCGCGTATTGTATTTCGAATCTTATGTGGTGACTGACCCAGGTATGACGCCATTTGAGAAATATCAACTTCTCAATGACGAAGAATACTTCAATGCGCTAGAAGAGCATGGTGATGAATTCACTGCGAAAATGGGTGCTGAAGCAGTTCAAGACTTGTTAAAAGATATCGATCTTGAAGCTGAAATTGCTCGTTTACGTGAAGAAATTCCGCAAACAACTTCAGAAACTAAGCTGAAAAAAGCGTCCAAGCGTTTGAAGTTGATGGAAGCGTTCAAAGAGTCGAACAACAAGCCAGAATGGATGGTGATGAATGTACTGCCTGTACTTCCACCAGACCTTCGACCGTTGGTTCCACTTGAAGGTGGTCGTTTTGCGACTTCTGACTTGAACGATCTTTACCGTCGTGTGATTAACCGTAACAACCGTTTGAAGCGTCTTCTTGACCTTGCAGCGCCAGACATTATCGTACGTAATGAAAAACGTATGTTACAAGAGTCTGTTGATGCCTTGTTAGATAACGGTCGTCGTGGTCGTGCAATCACAGGTTCAAACAAACGTCCGCTTAAATCTTTGGCAGATATGATCAAAGGTAAGCAAGGTCGTTTCCGTCAAAACTTACTTGGTAAGCGTGTTGACTATTCAGGTCGTTCGGTGATTACCGTTGGTCCAAACCTACGTCTGCACCAATGTGGTCTTCCGAAGAAAATGGCACTTGAGTTATTCAAGCCATTCATCTTTGCGAAACTACAAGCTTCAGGTCAAGCAACCACTATTAAAGCTGCGAAGAAAATGGTTGAGCGCGAAACTCCAGAAGTTTGGGACGTACTAGCCTCTGTCATTCGTCAACACCCAGTGATGTTGAACCGTGCGCCAACGCTTCACCGTTTAGGTCTGCAAGCATTTGAACCGATCCTGATTGAAGGTAAAGCCATCCGTCTACACCCACTCGTTTGTGCTGCGTTCAACGCCGACTTCGACGGTGACCAAATGGCGGTACACGTTCCATTAACGCTTGAAGCACAATTAGAAGCACGTGCGTTAATGATGTCGACCAACAATATCTTGTCTCCTGCGAACGGTGAGCCAATCATCGTACCTTCTCAGGACGTGGTCTTGGGCTTGTATTACATCACACGTGATGCGGTAAATGCCAAAGGTGAAGGCATGGTGTTTGCGGATACTCACGAAGTAAACCGTGCACTTGCAACAGGTCAGGTAGATTTGCACGCTCGCGTAAAAGCACGTGTATACCAAACTGTAATCAATGAAAATGGTGAGCGTGAGCAACAAACGATTGTTGTAGACACGACACCGGGTCGTTGCTTGCTTTGGGAAGTCGTGCCTGAAGGTTTAAGCTTTGAGCAAATTAACCTGGAGATGAACAAAAAGAACATCTCTAAGTTAATCAACTCTTGCTACCGTAAATTGGGTCTAAAAGATACAGTTATCTTTGCCGACCAATTGATGTACTTGGGCTTCCGTCAAGCGACACGTTCAGGTGTTTCTGTGGGTATGGAAGACATGGTTATTCCACCACAAAAACAAGCAATTATCGAAAAAGCAGAAACTGAAGTTCGTGAAATTGAACAACAGTTCGAGCAAGGTTTCGTAACTGCGGGTGAGCGTTATAACAAAGTAGTCGATATTTGGGCACGTACCAACGACCAAGTTGCTAAAGCGATGATGGACAACTTGTCATTTACCACTGTGAAAAACAAACAGGGTGAAGACGAGAAGCAAAAATCATTCAACTCGATCTACATGATGTCGGATTCTGGTGCGCGTGGTAGTGCGGCACAGATTCGTCAGTTGGCGGGTATGCGTGGTTTGATGGCGAAACCAGATGGTTCGATCATTGAAACGCCAATTAAAGCGAACTTCCGTGAAGGTTTGACAGTACTTCAGTACTTCATTTCAACTCACGGTGCGCGTAAAGGTTTGGCCGATACTGCATTGAAAACAGCGAACTCAGGTTACTTGACACGTCGTTTGGTTGACGTTGCACAAGACTTAGTGATTACAGAGCCAGATTGCGGTACGTATGGTGGTTTAGTGATGACACCATTCATTCAAGGTGGTGATGTCATTGAAAACCTTGGTAGCCGTGTATTAGGTCGTGTAACTGCTGAAGATGTGAAGAAAGCAGGTTCAGACGAAGTAATCCTGCCACGTAATACACTGATTGATGAAAAACTTGCGAACTTCTTGGAAGAGCAAGGCGTTGATGAAGTGAAAGTACGTTCAGTCGTGTCATGTGAATCGAGCTTCGGTGTGTGTGCGAAATGTTATGGTCGTGACCTTGCACGTGGTCACTTGGTGAACCCAGGTGAATCTGTAGGTGTTATGGCTGCGCAATCGATTGGTGAGCCAGGTACTCAGTTAACCATGCGTACATTCCACGTGGGTGGTGCAGCAAGCCGAACTTCAGCAGCGAACAGCGTACAAGTGCGTAATAAAGGTACCGTACGTTTCCATAACGTAAAAACTGTACAACACGCTAAAGGTCACTTGGTTTCTGTTTCACGTTCAGGTGAAATTGGTATTGCCGATGAGCTGGGTCGTGAGCGTGAACGTTATAAACTACCATACGGTGCATCAATCTTGCTGAAAGATGGTGAAGCGGTAGAAGCTGGCGGTATTGTCGCGACTTGGGATCCACACACGCATCCACTTGTGACCGAAGTTGCAGGTAAAATCCGTTTCAGCCAGATTGCTGATGGCGTAACTGCAACCTCGAAAACAGATGATGCAACAGGTATGACTACAGTTGAAATCTTGCCAGTGACTTCGCGTCCTGCGTCAGGTAAAGACTTACGTCCTGCAGTCGTATTAGACACTGTGGATGGTGGTGAACAATTCTACTTCTTGCCGCAAAACACGATTCTCTCTGTCCGTGATGGCGAAAGTATTGGTGTGGGTGACGTTATTGGTCGTGTACCACAAGAATCTTCACGTACTCGTGATATTACTGGTGGTTTACCACGTGTTGCTGACTTGTTTGAAGCACGTAAACCTAAAGAGCATGCGATTCTTGCAGAAGTTTCAGGTATCGTGAGCTTTGGTAAAGAAACCAAAGGGAAGAACCGTTTAGTGATTACACCGGATGATGGCTCTGAGATTTATGAAGAACTGATTCCAAAATGGCGTACCATGAACGTGTTCGAAGGCGAACATGTGAACCGTGGTGAGACTGTTTCTGACGGTCCACAGAATCCACATGACATCTTACGCTTGAAAGGCGAAGTGGCGCTGACCAACTACATCGTGAACGAAGTTCAGGACGTTTACCGTTTGCAAGGTGTAAAAATCAACGACAAGCACATTGAAGTGATCGTACGTCAAATGTTGCGTAAAGTTGAGATCACTGATGGTGGTGATACGAGCTTCATCAAAGGCGAGCAAGTGGATTACATCCGAGTGGTACAAGAAAACCAAGCTGTACTTGCACAAAACAAGTTCCCAGCGAAGTTTGAACGTCAATTGATGGGTATTACCAAAGCATCGCTTTCAACAGACTCGTTCATTTCTGCTGCATCGTTCCAAGAAACAACTCGAGTGTTAACTGAAGCGGCTGTAACAGGTAAAGAAGATGATTTACGTGGCTTGAAAGAGAACGTGGTTGTAGGTCGTTTGATTCCTGCGGGTACGGGTCTTGCTTACCACTTAGAGCGTCGTCGTCAAGAGGCTGAAGCTGCTGAATTGGCATTGGTAAATGATTTTTCTGATGTTGATCAAGCATTAAGCCAAGCATTTAGCGATGAATTCAACGATTTGTAATTCAAACTCAAACTGAATACATGAATCTAAAAGACGCCTCTCGGGGCGTCTTTTTTATGTGTCACTTTAAATTCAGATTTTGCTTTGATAAAACTAGAATATTTCTTACAGCGGAATCAGAACAATTTAAAAATATAATGAAAAACTAGGGGATAACACATGAAATTTACAGGTATTGCATTGGGTCTGTCGGCAATGTTGATCATCTTGCCAATTCTTGCGGCACCAATACCGAATAGTATTGTGGTCAAAGATAAAGCTGTTGTGCCTGTATTGAAAACTGAAGTGACTCGTAAAGTTGCAGGTGAGCCACCTGCGCGTCATGTGGAATCGACAATTTTTGAAGTCAGTAATCAGGGGAAAGATATTGTAGCCAAAGAAGTGGTATTTGATGATGATCAAAGCCAGTTTTCAGAGAAACAGTTGAGCTTGCCAGTGATTCAAAAGGGCGGTGTGATTGTTCCTACTTCAAAAATTGAGCTGAATAAAACCCTAAAACAAGATGGACAGATTCTCTCAGAAGTTAAAAGTATTGATCCGGAAGGCATGGAATATAAGCCAGGACAAGCACCTATTCGCCGTACTTTGAAATTAGATCAGGTGAAAACACCTGAAACCAAAGAAACGATTTCTCATGCAGTTTTTACTGAAGATGGACAAACCACAAGAGATGTCGTGCTTTTGGAAGAAGATGGTGCTGAATCATCTATTCAGCCTTAAGTCTTTTACAGAAATACCTTCATCTTGCTGTGCTTGGTAACAGTTTTTTCAAAGTTGTTACCGCAATATGCACTAAGCTGAGTGCGAATAGACCGAGGGGGAGTGATCACCATGAAAAAAGTATTGAGTGTAATGGCAATTGCCACAGTATCGACCATGCTTATGGCGGGTTGTGAAAGCATGAGTTCTAATGACCAACGTATTGGTGCTGCAGCATTAGGCGGTGCCGTTGGTGGCGCAGCGGGTAACAGCGTAGGTGGTAGTGTTGGTGCAGCAGCCGGCGCAGGTGCAGGTGCGGCAGTTGGAAGTAAAACCCAAGATGGTTCTAACCGTAACGCAACCTATAGTGGAATTGGCGGTGCGATTGGTTCAATTTTAGGTAAAGAAGTGATAGGTGGTAATGCAGGCGCTGCAATCGGTGGTGCTGTTGGTGGTGGTGCTGGTGCAGCCATCGAGCAAAAGCGTTAATCTTAATACGAACAGCCACGCCATCCTACTGAAGTACTTATATTTCAGTACATCCAACGCAGAATCTTATGATTCTGCTTTTTTTATGCGCAAGCTGAAAAATTAATGCGTTTGGATAAATTGATTGACTGCTTGAGTATAAGCATTATTTTGTCCCAATGACTTGTTGATTTCAGCATGTGAAAGTCGGACAGGCAATAACTGGGTTTGAGTTCCGAATTTCTGTGCTTGTTGAATAAATTGTCGAGCTTGAGTACAGGGTTGATCTGCACGGATGGTTGAACACACCGCGAGAAATGCAGGTAAAGCTTGATGTAGCTGAGCTATCGGAGAAAGGGCTTTCCAGTTGGAAGGTTGATCACCAAAGGCTTGATCATAAAAACGTGCATGACGTGTTTGCATTATCTTTTCTATATCATAAGCCGCGCTATCTAGAGCAACTGTAGCACGCCAAGGCTGTGGATGGGGTGCCAGCCAATGGGGGCGAACGGTTAATAGACTGACCAGGTGTGCGCCCGCAGAATGTCCCATCAGCACCAAGCGTTTTGAGTCAGCATGCCAATGCGGTGCCTGATTTTGAATATAAATAAGCGCTTGGGCGATATCCTGAGTTTGCTGCTGTACGGTTACATCCGGAACTAATCTATAGTTGATAGACACAAAAATCCAGTTTTGCTTGGTCCAGTAACTCAGCTTATTTTTGACCACAGCAGCATGATTTTTATCACCTATTTTCCAAGCACCGCCATGGACCATCATCATGAGCGGGGCTGGTGTTTGATCTGTGAGTACTTTGGCAGGGAAATAGACATCCATCACTTGTTGAGGATGAGATCCAAAAGCCACATTTTTCAAAGTCTGCACTTTGGTAAATGTATTCGGCTCCAGAGCATGGAGGGATGTCGATGAATAGAAACAAAGTAGGGAAAAGATTGGCACAAGATTTTTTTTCATTTTAATAATCCTTTAATTTTAAATACTATCAATGTTTATAATTTTTATGATCCACTGATGTATCAACAGTAATACGTTAATTGATTCATACCTGCTCAAAAAGAGTAGAGAAGTTTGTCGGTGACATTGATCTTTTTGTCTTTTGATTAAAATAATATTAACAACAACGCAGAATCATTAGATTCTGCGTTTTTATGTGAGCTAAAAATTACGTTGCTACGGCTTTGGGCTTTTTACGTCGGATATATAACGTTTTATGCACTTCTGCAATTCGTACACCTGATTCGTCGACAATATTGAGCGTATATTGACGTGTCAGAGGCGCATAGTCTTCTGCGATCTGTTTGATTTCCTCGACTTCAGCGGCACTCAGGCGAATATCTGCATACACCGTACTGCGTCCTGGGGCGAGGAAATGAATTGTTGCCGCTTTATCCCAAACAATATATGTTGAACCCAAGTGATGCATCAGAATTAACATATAAAATGGATCGACCATGGAATAGAGGCTGCCGCCAAAATGTACGCCGACAATATTTTGATTTTTGCGGGTAAGTGGCATTTTGACACGGACATGGTAGTTGGCTAAATCGATTTGATCAATTTCAATACCTGCACCCCGATAGGGTGGGTACCGATTTAAAAAGTATTTAGAAACGATAGGAAGTTGCTGCAATTTTTTGATGAGATTCATGGGAAATTTTATAAAGCCTTAAGTAGATTTTTCTTATATTAGTATGAAATTTGAGCAAGCCAATGGCATATTTTATTATTCTCAATAGCAATCATGTCAACAAAAAATAACAGGATGTTTATGCAAGCACAAACGCAATGGGTTGAAACCTCAGATTGTCAACAGCTTTATGTCAAAACTTGGGGTGAAAAAACGGCACCTGCATTGATTTTGCTGCATGGCTATCCAGATAACCAAGAAGTCTGGGAACGAGTGATTGCCGTGTTGGTACAAGATTTTTATGTGGTGAGTTACGATGTACGTGGTGCGGGACAATCTTCCATTCCCAAATCCATTCGTGCCTATAGCTTGGCTCAATTGGCTGCAGATTTAATGGCTGTTGCTCATGCCGTTTTGGGGCAGCGTGCATTTCACTTGGCAGCTCATGACTGGGGTTCAATTCAGTCTTGGGAAGCTGTAACTGATCCAGATTTAAAAGGACGAATTTTATCTTACAGTAGTATTTCAGGCCCATGTTTGGATCATGCAGCGTTTTCGATGCGTAAGCAGTTTTCTGAAAATAAAATTAAATTTTTCAAACAAATGCGTAAATCTTGGTATATTGCTGCTTTCCAACTTCCTGCACTTGCGCCTACAGTTTGGCAGTTCTTTCATCCTGAACAATGGCGTCAGGTAGTGATGCGTTTAGAACGTGATCAAGATATTCCGGTCAATCCTAATATCCGTAAAGATGGGCGATATGGCGTCAATTTATATCGCGCTAATTTCCTGCCACGTTTATTGAAGCCGCGGCAGCGTTACGCAATTTGCCCTGTGCAAGCCATTGTCTTGAAATATGATCAATTTGTGGGTGCTGAATTGATTGATGAAATGCCACGCTGGGTAGATGATTTTCAACGTGTGGAGTTGGCTGCCAATCATTGGGCAATTCTTAGTCAGCCACAAGCTGTTGCTACAGCTATCCGTGACTTTGCTTATAAGCATGAAAATCAGTGATTTTTGCTTGATCACACTTAGATTCATTTGTCGGAGTTGAAGGTTTGGTCAACTCCATCATCCATAATCTCTGATAAAATAGCTTCTTTTTTGAATTTCATCTCTTATGTTCGCAATTCTTGCTGCCATTTCAATCATGTTCGGATTGTCGTTGGCTCGTGTGCCTGTAGTTTTTGCCTTGGTGATTGGTGCAGTTTCAGGTGGTTTACTGGCTGGTTTAGGCTTACAAGGCACTTTAGATGCGTTTAATAATGGCTTAGGTGGTGGCGCTAAAATTGCCTTGGCTTACGGTATTTTAGGTGCATTTGCTTTGGCTTTGGCACGCTCAGGTTTACCAGACTTATTGGCGTATAAACTGATTCGCACCTTAACAGGTAGCAGTAATACTAAGGTACAAAACCGTGTTAAATATCTGATTTATTTTACCGTGGCTTTGGCAGCGGTCTTCTCACAAAATTTGATTCCAGTACATATTGCATTTATTCCTGTATTGATTCCACCTTTATTAAGTGTTTTCAATCATTTAAACCTAGACCGTCGTGCAGTGGCTTGTTTGCTGACTTTTGGTTTGGTTGCCACCTATATGTTTGTTCCTGTGGGTTTTGGTGCAATCTTTCTGAATGATATTTTGGCACACAATATCAACACCTTTGGTGCTCCGTATGGTTTTGCCATTCAAAATGAAGATATTCCTGCTGCCATGTTTATTCCTGTGTTTGGGATGTTCATTGGTCTATTGATCGCGTTGTTTGTGAGCTATCGCAAGCCACGACACTATCAAGATGTGCAGGTAGCACGTACTCAAAGCATTTCGAGTGAACTCAATGCAGATACAGCAGGGTCAAGCTTACAAGCACCACAAATTGCTAAATTTACGCTGTGGATGGCAGTGTTTGCGATTATTGCAACCTTAGCAGTGCAATTGTATTCAGATTCGATGATTCTGGCAGGTTTGGTGGGTGTTGCCATTTTAAGCTGTGCAGGAATTTTCAAATGGAAAGAAGCGGATGATGTGATTATTACCGGTATGCGGATGATGGCACTCATCGGCTTTATTATGATTGCTGCACAAGGTTTCGCGGCAGTGATTGAAGCCACCAATCAAGTACCTGCATTGGTGGAAGCTTCCGTACAGTGGATAGGTGATAGCAAAGGCTTAGCAGCATTTTTAATGTTGCTGATTGGTTTGTTAATCACCTTGGGGATTGGCTCGTCTTTCTCTACCGTGCCTATTTTAGCAATTATTTATGTGCCTTTATGTTTGCAGTTCGGTTTTAGTCCCGCAGCGACCATTGCAATTATTGGCACAGCAGCAGCCTTAGGAGATGCGGGTTCTCCAGCATCGGATTCAACCTTAGGGCCAACTTCGGGCTTAAATATGGATGGGCAGCACGACCACATGAAGGACAGTGTGGTACCAACTTTTATTCACTTTAATATCCCATTGATCATTTTTGGTTGGATTGCAGCGATGGTGCTGTAAATCATCACCAAAATGTGTAAGCGCACGTGTTCAGAATAGGCTGGGCACGTTGCAGCACAGTGTTAAAACAACAAAAAAATATACTTCAAGTTCATCCTCACATCTGCCGATTGCATCTCAATACACGATTTTAAATCTCTAAACAAAATAGTCTGTTTTCATTGTCATCAGCTTCATATATTAGAATGAAGGTGATTTTAATTCTCTTTATTTAATTTTAATAATTTTTATTGATTTTATAAGATTTAAAAATAGAAATTAGATCTCTTGCGAAAGTAAAAACCACCTCAATCTAAGTTTCATGAGATATCAGAACTTAAACCGTTTTTCAGATTCTGAATTTAAACGCTTGGTTGGCGTACCTCG
>NZ_BPPH01000036.1:0-22024 GCF_021602765.1 Acinetobacter sp. KAM396 | reverse complement strand
GCTGAAAAGGTTGCCGACACATAAAGTGACTCAGATTGAAGAATTACTGCCACATCGCTGGAAATCCAACTCAAATTAAAAAATAGGCATGGGGTTCAGCGGACGCTTACTGTTAGACTTCCTCATCCACAAAAGTACATGATACTTCTTCTCATCCGTAAGATAAGAAGTGTCACTTTCTAAGGAGAGGGATAACATTATTTCTGAACCGCCGTTCCATAAGCAAAAACTTCGACCATACCGCCTTGCATACTCAATTCTGTGGTGCTTAAACGCAGCCCCATAATATGATTTGCGCCCTTTTTTTCAGCTTCTAATTTTAAACGGACGATTGCTTCTCGACGCGCACGCTCGACAATACTTTCATAACTGCTCAAACGCCCGCCAAAGAAGTTCTGAATATTGGCAATCACAAACTTAAAATAATCGTGAGAAATGACCACATTACTATGTATCAATTGCCCAAAATTGGGACTGGTCTGGAAGCGGTTATTATCAATTTGAATATAGCTTAAACGCAGTTCTTGTTCGGCTAAATATTTGAAATGCTTGCGTTCGTTGTGTCGGCCAAAACCAAAACCTACGGCAAATAAAATCGCAAAGACAACAATTTGCAGAATTAAATTATCCATGTGATGTTATTCCTGTCCAATAATCTTTGCTTTAATGTGATGCTGGAAATGGGTCTGGAAGTTTAGGAATATCTGCTTCGACCACCACCGCTGTACCATAAACAAATAATTCCGAAGCACCTTGGGCAATATTTGAGGTAGAAAAGCGAATCCCGACAATGGCATTGGCACCTAAACCACGTGCTTTAGCAATCATACGATCCATTGCTTCTTGGCGTGATTCTTCTAGTAATTCGGTATAAGCCGTTAATTCACCACCGACAATATTTTTGAGTCCTGCCAACAAGTCACGCCCCACATGCTTACTGCGTACGGTGCTGCCATAGACCACATCAATTTGCCGTGAAATACGATGACCCGGTACAGATTCAAGATTACTGAGCAACATAAGATTCTAATATTTAAAAACAAGACGTATTGAAGATATGAAATGTATTGGCAAAAAGCAATAAAAAAAGCCCACCGAAGTGAGCTGATTTAGTCTTTGTGTCTGAGCTGTTAAGCAGCAAATTTAGGTAGACGCAAAGGCTTATTGCGCTTTACGTTCTGCCGATGATGCAGGTTGCGAAGTGGCATCTGAAGTATTGGCTTTTACACCGCCACCCAAAGATTTATACAACTCCACCTGATTGTTCAAATTGGCTTGTTCCAACAACAATAAACCTTGTTCTGCTGCATAAGATGTACGCTGTGCATCCAACACGGTTAAATAGTTATCTATGCCTGCGCGGAAACGTGCATTAGACAATTTGTAAGTAGTATTGGTCGCATCAACCAAGCGTTTTTGTGCCGCTAAACGATCACCAATATTTTGACGAACTGCTAAGGCATCATTTACTTCACGGAACGCAGACTGAATTGATTTTTCATAGTCTGCCAAAGCAATTTGCTGATCCGTTTCAGAAATTTTGATGTTGGCTTGGCGTGTGCCCCAATCAAAAATTGGCAAGTCGATGCTCGGGCCCACTGCCCAAACAAAACTGCCTGATTTAAACAAATCACTCAAGTCAGTTGACGCATAGCCTGCATTGCCCGTAAGGCTAATGCTTGGGAATAAACGAGCTTTTGCTGCGCCGATATTGGCACCCGCAGCCGATAGTCGATATTCTGCAGTACGAATATCAGGACGGTTATTTAGCAAGTCACTAGGTAAGCCTGCGCCAATTGCGGTATTGTTAGTAATACGTGTTACACGCTGCGTTGGCAATAACGTACTTGGAACTTGTTCGCCCACCAACAAGTTTAGTAAGTTCTGTGCCTGAGCCACTTGGGTTTTATAGTTGGCAACGTCATTACGTGCTGTTTCTACCGAAATTTGTGCTTGGCGCACAGGTACTTCGCTGTCGATACCCACATCAAAACGCTTTTTGTTCAGATTGTAAGATTCAAGCTGAGCTTTTAAAGTTTGATCTGCCAGTTTCAAATTGGCATTGGCAAACGAGTAGTTGAGCCATGCTTGTGCGACCTGACCAATCAGAGAAATTTGTGTGGCATCACGCGAGCTTTGAGTTGCCAAGAAATTATCTAAGGCATTGTCTTTTAGGCTGCGTACACGACCCCAAAAATCCAGTTCGTAGGCAGTCACACCTAAACCAACGTTATAGCGTGTGTGAGTTCCTAAAGCAGTACCTTGATCTTGACGTAGTACGCCACCGCTAGCACCAATTGTGGGTAACTGGTTGTTTTCGGTAATTTGATAGGCTTGTTGGGCACGTTGGATATTCAGCGTCGCTGTGCGTAAATCACGGTTATTGTTTAATGCCATATCTAAGACTTGTAATAAGCGTTGATCGGCAAAGAAATCTTTATAACCTTGTTCAGCCACAGAAATACCCGATGCAGCAGCAGTATAGCTGCTTGGAATACTTGCCTGAGCGACGGGCTCTGGCCCACGCATACTTTGACAAGCTGTCAAAGCAAGCGCGAGGGCAGAAACCGCAATACCACGGCCTGTATGCGACCATAAGTTTTGCATCACGATACATGCTCCTGATGATTTTGTTGTTTTGGTTTGTATTTAAAGATACTTCTAATCCAGACATAGAATACAGGAATAAAGAAGATACCTAACAAGGTTGAGCTAATCACACCACCTAAAACACCATAACCGACCGAGTGTTGGCTACCTGCACCCGCACCTGATGAAAGTGCAAGCGGCAATACACCAAAACCAAAGGCCAACGTGGTCATAATGATTGGACGTAAACGCATTTTTGCAGCATGCAAAGTGGCTTCAAACAGGTCTTCACCTTTTTCTTGTAGCTCTTTGGCAAATTCCACAATCAAAATCGCGTTTTTAGCAGATAAACCAATCACGGCAATAATTGCCACTTGGAAGTAAATGTTGTTGGATAGGTTCGGGTTTTTGAACAAAATCATACCACTGAAGGTGAGCAATAATGCTCCGACAATACCCAACGGTACCACCAACAGCACCGAAAATGGAATAGACCAACTTTCATACAAGGCTGCCAAACATAAGAATACAATCAGTAATGACAGTGCATAGAGGAATGGTGCCTGATCGCCCGATTCACGTTCTTCAAGCGATAAACCTGTCCATTCATAATCAAAGCCGTTTAAGCCCATAGAAGGTAGTTTTGCGACAATTTCTTCCATTGCTTGCATGGCTTCACCAGAGCTGACACCTGGCGCAGGTGAACCCTGAATGTTCTTGGCAGATACGCCGTTATAGCGTTCCAAACGCGGTGAACCATAAGTCCATTCACCTGTTGCAAAGGCAGAGAATGGCACCATATCACCACTATTGTTGCGGACATACCACTTGTTCAGGTCTTCAGGCATCATGCGTGAGTCTGATTCAGCTTGAACATAGACTTTTTTCACACGACCACGGTCAATAAAATCATTGATGTACGAACCACCCCAAGCCATGCTCATGGTGCTGTTGATTTCAGCAATGCTGACACCTGCCGCACCTGCTTGCGCTTGGTCAATAATAATACGGTACTGTGGCGTATCTTCCTGACCATTTGGACGCACCCCCATTAAGCGTGGGTCTTTCGCTGCTTCACCCAAGACAATATTACGTGCCATGGTGAGTTTTTCGTGACCATTGCCCGCAGCATCTTTCAGTTGTAAGTTAAAGCCTGAGCTGACCCCTAATTCTGGCATCGCAGGAAGCTGTAATGGCATGATGTAAGTGGCATCTTTCACAATCATGTTCAGTGCCATACCACGCTGGATGATTGCACCGACTTGTGATTCAGGGCTCGTACGCTCACTCCAGTCTTTTAGCTTAATGAATGCCATACCTGCGTTTTGACCAATCCCTGTAAAAGAGAAGCCCGAAACACTAAATACCGACTCCACATGCTCTTTTTCATTTTCTCTGAAAAAGTTGCTCATGCTGGTCATGGTGGCTTCAGTACGTTCCAGAGTTGCATTTGGCGGGAGTTGTACCAATGTCATCACCACCCCCTGATCTTCATCAGGTAAGAATGATGATGGTAGTTTTTGGAACAATAACACAATAATGCCCAGTACCACTGCATATAAAACCCCCGAGAAGATTTTATGATGCGTCATGCGGTTAACACCGCCTTGATACTTAACCGAGAGCTTATCAAAACTGCGGTTAAACCAGCGGAAGAAACGCGCAAAAATACCGTTGCTTTCAGGTTTGTTTGGATCGTGCTGTTTGAGAATCGTGGCACACAGGGCAGGGGTAAAGGTCAACGCCACCACCAGTGACAACACCATTGCAGTCACAAGAGTAATAGAGAATTGACGATAAATAACGCCTGTTGTTCCACCAAAGAATGCCATAGGTATAAATACTGCAGACAATACCGATGTAATCCCGATCAGTGCGCCTGAAATCTGTTTCATTGACTTTTCAGTCGCCGCTACAGGGTCAAGATGTTCTTCGACCATGACACGTTCTACGTTTTCCACCACAACAATTGCGTCATCAACCAATAAACCAATCGCCAGTACCATGGCAAACATGGTCAGAGTGTTAATCGTGAAGCCAAACATATTGATCACGGCAAAAGTACCCAGTACTACCACAGGTACGGCCATAGTTGGAATAATTGTGGCACGCCAATTCTGTAAGAATAGGAACATCACAATAAAGACCAAAATGATCGCTTCAATTAAAGTTTTAACAACACTCTTAATCGAAAGTTCAATGAATGGTGTGGTATCAAAGGCCAATTCATCCTTTAAACCTGTAGGGTAGTTTGGACGTAATTGTTTGAGGCGTTCTTCGACAGCTGCAGCAGTATCGAGGGCGTTAGCACCTGTAGACAATTTAATTGCGACACCGCCTGCAGGCTTACCGTTGTATTTAGAAATAAACTGATAGTTGTCTGCACCAAGTTCAATTCGTGCGACATCACCCAAGCGCACTTGAGCGCCCGAAGCGGTATTTTTTAGGAAAATATTGCTAAATTGTTCAGGTGTTTGCAGCAAGCTTTGCGCAGTAACCGTCGCATTCAAAGCTTGACCTTGAATTGAAGGTGCGCCGCCCAATTGACCTACCGCAACCTGTGCGTTTTGGGTGCGAATGGCTTGAGCAATATCACTTGGTGTGACTTGCAAACTTGCCATTTTGGCAGGATCCATCCAAATACGCATAGCGTATGAGCCACCAAAGACTTGCACTTCACCCACACCTGCAACACGGCTCAGCGGTTCAGAAATGTTAGAGTTAACATAGTCTTTAATGTCATCGGCAGAAAGGCTTTCATCAGGTGAGTAAAAAGCGAGAACCTGTAAGAAGCTTGCGCCTGATTTGGTGACTTTTACGCCCTGACGTTGCACATCATCAGGCAACAGCGCCGTAGCAGATTGTAATTTATTCTGTACTTGAACCTGTGCAATATCTGGGTCGATGCCTTGTTCAAAGTTTAATGTAATCGATGCAGAACCATTACCCGCACTGTTGGATGAAATATAGCGCAGTCCATCCAAGCCGTTCATTTGCTGTTCAATGATTTGTGTTACCGTGTTTTCCACAGTTTCAGCAGATGCACCCGGATAGGTTGCAGCAATGGTGACCGTTGGCGGTGCAATGGTCGGATATTGGGCAATTGGCATATTGGTGAGGGTAATAATCCCCGCCAACATGATCACCAATGAAATCACCCATGCAAAAATGGGGCGATGAATAAAAAAGTGAGCCATTAACGTCTACTCCTTATGTATTTGAAGTAGTTTTTGGTTCAGTGGCTTGGGCTTCTGAGGCTGGTTTTGCATCACCCGATTTTGCTGGTGCAGCAGGTGCGGCTTGTGGAGCAGCGCCTTGAGGTTGATACGGCTTAGCAACCACTTGCTGATCAGCTTTTACTTTAGCAACACCGTCTACAATCACTTTATCGCCGGTTTGCAGACCTTCAGTCACAATCCAGTTGCTGCCTTGCGTACCAACTGTGGTTACAGGGCGCGGTTCAACGATACCTTTAGCATTCACAATCATCGCCATTGCCTGACCAGTAGGTGTACGGCTAATCGCAGCTTGTGGAATTAAGATCGCGTTAGGAATTACACCTTGCACAATTTGCGCAGTGGCAAACATACCAGGCAACAATAAGTGATTTGAATTAGGGAACACGGCGCGTAATGTCACCGTGCCTGTTTCTGGGTTCACACTGGCATCAGAAAAAGCCAAACGACCTTCAACAGGGTAGTAGCTACCATCTTCAAGTTTTAACTTCACTTTGGTGTTGTTGCTGCTGTTTAAACTGCCCTGACTCAGTTGCTGACGTAAGCGAAGTAATTCTGCACTAGACTGATTGATGTCTACATAAATTGGATCTAAGCGCTGAATAGTCACTAAGGGTTCCGCTTGACTCGCCGTAACCAGTGCACCTGCAGTTACCGTAGAGCGGTTAGTTTGCCCTGAAATTGGTGCGCGTACAGTCGAATAACCTAAGTTAATTTCGGCATTTCGTACTTCTGCTTGAGTCGCAGCAACATCGGCTTCGGCAAGTTTGACCTGTGCCACAATGTCATCATATTCTTGTTTAGAAATGGCATTGCTACCCACCAGTTGGCGGTAACGACCTTCTTTAACCCGCAACACATTCAGTTGTGCTTGTTGACGGGTGAGTGCTGCACGGCTACTGTCTAAACTGGCACGGTTGGTGCGCGAGTCAATTTCATAAAGTGCCTGACCTTCGCGTACGTAGCTGCCTTCAGTAAATAAGCGTTTCAGAACCACACCACTCGTTTGTGGGCGAACTTCTGAAATTTCAAAGGCTGTGGTACGTCCTGACAGTTCTACAGACTGTTCCACACTTTGTGGCTGTGCCACTAGTACACCAACCTCAGTCGGTGGCATTTGCTGAGCTGCACCTGTTTGCTGTGCATCTTTTGGATCTTTGCTACAACCCACAAGCGCTAAACTTGTGGCTAATGCGCAAGCAGTCAGGGCGGGTGCCCAAAGCTTTGCAGACATCATTCTTTCACCTCTATTAGATTTTTATCTAAACTTATGTATTGGTTTGTCTTGCAGATAATGAGCGCAAAACAGATACCATAATGTGATCCAAATAAAACTTATGCTCCAACCGGAGAGGACATCTGAAGGATAGTGCACTCCCAAATACACACGGGAAATGCCCATCAGCAACATCCATAACCATGCACACACAGATAAATTTTTATGTGCTGGATGTTGCAAACTCAGGTAAATCACCAAACAACCTAAAGTTGCAGCATAAAAACTATGGCCACTAGGAAATGAATCGCCAAAAGTTTCCACCAAATGCAATGCTTCAGGCGGGCGGGGTCGCGCGAATAGGTATTTGAGCAGCCACGACAGCGCAATACTTACGACCAGTCCTACACTGATAAAAACAATTTTTGCGTATTTTTTATACCATGCCAAATAGAAAAAGCATAGGCATGTTAAAAATAATACAAATGGCAAGCCCCCTAATACAGAAAGTGTGATTGCCAATTGATTCAAATGTGCGGTGCGTTGAGTACTTACAAACTCCACAATGGCAAAATCAACCTGTTGCCAACTTGGAATATTTAGCACTAAAACACTGATTATAAATAGTAAACCACCGAGATAAAGCAGTATTTTGGGCATGCTGAAATCCCTGAAAGTTTAACCGATTTACGCACGGTTCATGAATGGAATAAAGTGTACTAGTCAGTACACTTTATTTCAAGCCAATATAAACAAGAAGATTTTTTTACTTGTTGCGCAGCTTAAATCTACACTAAATTTTATCATTCTGATCAGTATTTGAGGATGAATCATCATCTACAGTTAAGGGTTGTTTCGGTGGCCAAAAGAAATCACTCGGACGGGTTAAAAAGTGAGTCATCACTAATTTTGCCAGAGGTTTCCACTGTTCAAAACGCACCCGACGTGCACGTAATGCCACGATAATGGTTAAACTAAAACTGACAAATAAGTTTGTTAAACCAATCAGCAGCACCCCTAAGAATGACACAATAATCAGGCCAATTTCAGGTGAGCCATTAATATTCATTAAACCCTGAATAAAGTTGGCAGAAGCGAAGGCAATATGGCGAATATCAATAGGTAAACCCAAAATATATCCCAGTGTAGCGGTACTACCGAGCATAATCCCGAACAGGAAGTTACCTGCTAAAGCCCCTAAGTTTCGTTCTATATAGGTGGCAAATGTATTGAGACGTTCTTGTCCGAGTAACTTTTTTAAATGCAGATGAGCTTTTAGGCGTGGCCCGACTTTACGGTATACGGCCATGTTATCGAAATAACCCGCAATCAAACCAGACAGAAATAAAAATACCCCGGCAATGGCTGCATGCGGAATGGCAAGTGACGTAAACGGATTTAAGTCGTGTAGCAAATGGGATGCTTTGGCGTGTGACATCAACGGTTCATTTAACATGGCATCCCAACTAAACGCAATTAAGGCTGCAACTGGAATTGCAATCGAAATATTGCCCAAAATAGCGACGAATTGCGTACGGATAATATTAATAATTAAGGCTGCAAGTTCGGCGATTTGCGCCATCTTAGAGCCTTTGCGGTGTTGAACCGTCGAGGCGAGTGCTGCTGCTGTCATTGCGGGTTGTTTAGTGGCAACGGTAAAGTGCAAGACATGAATTAGCATAAAACCAAATGAATAAATCATGCTGTTGATGATAGCCTGCATCATCGGGGCAAGGACTAAACGCGAGGCGAGGGTTTTTAAAGTCGCCATTATGGCAATTAAAACACCTGCACCTGCTGCAGCTTTATACATGCCCCAAAAGCCATCTTTATCGGTACTAACATAATGCTCACCCGTTTTACTGGCATTTTCAGTAACTTGTAAGGCAATTAACTCACTATTTTCTGCAAGCAAGGAACGTACACTGCGTTCGCTATACAACGCCGAAGTTACATCTACAAGTAACTGTCCTGCGGAAACATAAGCGACATTGTCTTGCGCCACGATTAAATTTAGCAACAGCTCAATGCGCTCTAAACATTGTTCCAGTAAAGACAATAAATAGGTCAGGCTGATACTGACGCCAGTACGTTTAGTCGCACGACGAATTTTACTGCTGACATCATGACATTGGTCAATCATTACCAAAGCTTGAGAGGCATCGGGTGGTTGAATGGCACTGATTTGATCGTGTTGCTGATCGGCAACTTTATAAAGCTGAATAAATTCGTTGATTTCACGGTTTTGTGCCAAAAAAGGTGAATCATATTCACTCAGTTCAGGGTAGGCATTAATAAATTCAGGATACAAACCAATGCCACTGACCCGATACGACAACACTGTCAGGGCTTTAATAATTTCACTGCGGATCAGGCGTTTTTGCGTTTGTCCACCATGTCCGCGATTCAGCAAAGTAAACAATTGCTGCCATTCGGCATCTTCAATATTGTCGAGCCAGTATTTGTCACTGCGTAGTGGAAAAACCCGACGGACTAAATCTTGCAGTTGGCTTTCATCATGAATCAGCGGTAAAAAATGTGCGCCTAAACGTTGAAATAACTGATTCCAAAAGCCATCGAGCGATAAAATACCCGTGTCGGCAAATAAACTGGTTTGTTTGTATTGATTGATTAGACGTAAAACAAAATGTTGCAAGGTTGAGCTGGCATCAGGCGTTAGCAGAAGTGCTTGCAAAAAAGCCTGAAACTTTTCATGGGTTTCTTCTAAATCTTGAGTGTCAGTTGGACGGATACGATTGACCAGTTCAATCAGCAGACTTTCATCCAGAACAGCTTTGGGTGTATCTAGCTGTTCTTGCATTTTTCTAAGTAAATCGTTGAGTTTTATATGCATAAGCTGCTTAAATTATTGAATGCGATGTAAAGCCATTAAGGCTAAATTCTTTAAAGCCTGACGAGACTCTGAATCTGGCAATGCTTCTAAAGCGTTAATTGCGGCTTTAGTTTCTTCTGTGGCACGTTGGCGGCAATAATCGAGAGCGCCAGAGGACTGCACAATGGCAATGACCTGATCGAGGTCTGAAGTACCACCTGTCGCAATACTGCGACGAATAATTTGATGTTGTTCGCCAGTGGTATTTCTTAATGCAGAGATTAAAGGCAAAGTGGGTTTGCCTTCCATTAAATCATCGCCAATATTTTTACCTAATGTTTCAGCGTCTGACGTGTAATCTAAAATATCATCAATAATTTGGAAGGCATTGCCAAAGTGTCCTGCAAATAAGCGCAACGGCTCACGGTACTGTGGCGTGCCTGTTAAAATTGCTGCACCTTCGGTGGCAAGTTCAAATAAACGTGAAGTTTTGCCGTGAATAATGTCTAAATAAATTTGTTCTGTGGTGTCAGGTTGATGCTGTGCCTGTAATTGCATAACTTCACCTTCGGCAATTTGACAAGTGCCTGTTGAAAAGTCTTTCAGCAACACCAAATCGTTTAAGTCGACCAATAGGTCAAAGGCGCGGGAAATTAAAAAGTCACCGACTAAAACTGCTGTTTGGTTATTCCAAGTTGCATTGGCAGTAGGCCGACCACGACGTAAGCCAGACTCATCCACCACATCATCATGTACCAAAGTTGCTGTATGCAGCATTTCAATGATCGCAGCCAGTTTGCGTTGACGTTCTAAATCTTCTGCGCCACAAGCTTTGGCCGCAAGTAGACACATAATTGGACGCATCCGCTTACCGCCAGCTTCGACCACATGCTTGCTGACTGCCATCACCAACGCGACTTTAGAGGTAATCCCTTCATTAATAAATGTATCCATCGCAGCAAAATCAGAAGCAACAGGGGCGAGAATGTCTTGCTTAAAGTCGATGGTCATGTGAAGAGAAACCTCAATAATATTGAATGACAACGTAATTGAATCAGTTGTAACGTATCTTAGGGTTAAGAAAACTGCTTAAGTCTGCGAAAATAACACAATGAATGCAATAGTTAGTCAACTGTCAAATGCTGTAATTGTTAATTCTACTTGAAAACGAAGTCAATAACTTTATGGGTAAATTCAGATGTTTGCTTAACTTGGTATGATTTTAACAAGCCAGGCAGTTTACGCCAACACAATCTGTCTATATTAATTGATCCTTTGAAGATGAATAAGGCGGCAAAAGTCATTAACGTGGCTGGGTATTAAATAATCAACCTTGTTGTGCGATAATTGCCGTTAAATGGCTTGTTGTTTGTGTCAATATGGCTTAAAATCCTTGCCCTTGAATAACCCCCAGTGGCGTTCGTTTTAAGATCGATATATCCCTTTATCGGCACGACGACACGGGCATGTTTGGAGTACATTATGTACGCAGTAATCCAAAGCGGTGGTAAACAGCACCGTGTTGTTGAGGGTGAAACCCTTAAAGTTGAATTATTGAAAGCTGAAACTGGCGCAACTATTACGTTTGATGACGTATTAATGGTTGTAAACGGTGACAACGTTCAAATCGGTGCTCCAGTTGTTGCTGGCGCTAAAGTAACTGCAGAAGTGGTTGGTCATGGTCGTCACGACAAAATCCGTATTGTTAAAATGCGTCGTCGTAAACACTACCGTAAGCAACAAGGTCACCGTCAATGGTTTACCGAGTTGAAAATTACTGGTATTGCAGGCTAATCACTAGGAGTAAATAGACATGGCAACTAAAAAAGCCGGTGGATCGACTAAGAACGGTCGTGATTCGAATCCTAAGATGTTAGGTGTTAAAGTTTACGGTGGTCAAACTGTAACTGCTGGTAACATCATCGTTCGTCAACGTGGTACAGAATTCCACGCTGGTGCAAACGTAGGTATGGGCCGCGACCATACTTTATTTGCTACTGCTGACGGCGTAGTAAAATTCGAAGTGAAAGGTCAATTTGGCCGTCGCTACGTATCTGTTGAAGCGTAAGCTGAAATAGTGAAAAAACCCACAAGTGATTGTGGGTTTTTTTATGTCTATACGATGGAGAGTTAGGGTCAAAAGATAAATTTTAGTTCTTCATCATGATGGATAAATTTCTACATTTTATATTAATAAGCATACAAAACTTCTTATTTTCTATCATATTAGCGCCAGAAATTGGTTTAAGATGGGACATCCAAAACATTGCGATTGAGCAAATATAAAAAGGTGAATCTATGAATATGCTTCGTAAAACGATGTGTGCTGTGGCATTGGGTGCAACCACTTTAGCGCCAATCATGAGTACTACAGTGTTTGCTGCGCCAGTGGCAGCATCGGAGCAACAAGCGACAGCAAATCTTGTTAAACAATTGAATGGCATTAAAAGTTTTACTGCCAACTTTGAGCAAACTACAAAAGTTAGCAACAATGGTAAGGCTTTGCCAAACCGTGGTTTATCGGCACAACACATGAACCAGAATTTTAAAGGGGTTATGAAAGTTGAACGTCCGGGTAAATTCTTTTGGGAAACCACCAGTCCAGCCAAACAGACAATTGTGACCACAGGTAAAACCGTATGGATTTATGATCCAGACTTACAGCAAGCGGTACGTCAAAGCCTAGATGATCAAGTGGCAAATACACCTGCATTGTTGCTTTCGGGCAATACCAATCAAATCATGCAGTCGTATCGTGTGACCCAGCCGAATAAGTCAAAAACCTATTACACTTTATACCCAAAAAGTGATGATGGTGTATTTCAGAGTTTAACCATTAGTTTTGGTGCACGTAACGCGCCAACTTTAATGATTCTGCAGGATTCATTGGGTCAAACCACGCATGTGCGTTTTAACAATGTGAAAGTCAATGCCAATATTCCTGCATCGACCTTTAACTTCACGCCGCCAAAAGGCACGGACATTATTGATCAATAACTGAATGTTTTTATACGTTCTTTTAAAGCATAATTTGCTATCCCTTTCTAGCCTTCTTCCACAGGGAGAAGGTTTACAGCTTCAGCATAGCGGAAATTTATTTGAGCAGCTTCTCGAAGAAATCCACAATTTCTGTGGATAAATCTTGGGATAATTCACATTTTGCTGTAAGCAGGATATAGACTGAGTCATCAAAGATCATTATTATGCATTAATGAAGTGCTGATAGCATTTTGATTTATAATAAAAAATAAAAATAATTACGCAAAAATCTGATCAGAAATTTTAAGCAACTTTATCACCCGATTATTCCGTTACACAACTGCTCTAGGATTGAACAGTATGAGTTATCTATAGTCTTGACTAATTCAATTGAAGAAATTTTATCGTAAAATTTATGTATGTTTGCATTTCTAATCATTAGACTATGTGAATCGTGGCTGAGGGGGAATTTAATGCAATATTTAAAATCACAGGTGTTTTTGGGTGCTGTCACTTTAAGTTCAGTATTGTTGTTGACTGCATGTCAGCCAAAGAGTGAGGCAACTTCTAAAGCCGAAACAGAGCAAGCTGCGTCTGCATCTGTCACAGCCGATATTCCTCTGATTCAAGCTAAAGTGGTGGCACTAAAATTGCCACAGCAGCAAATTTGTGATGAAGAAGGTTGTACTGCTTACGATATTCAGACGGTAAAAACCAATGTAGCGTGGATTGATGAATATTTTATGCAGCGCCTGCAAAAGGCAGACCCAATTGCATTTTCCAAGGCTGCAGCATCAACTGAAACGCCAAAAGTAGAAGAAACTGATCCTATGCGGCTGAGTCAGAGTTCAAGCTATGTGCGTTATATCGGGCAACATGCCAATTTAGCGACGTTTAGTTTGCAAAGCTACAGTTACCCTGCGGGTGCAGCACATGGTATTCATCACCAAGAATTTGTGACTCTTGATTTAAAACAGAAAAAGCGTTTGGCGCTGCAAGATATTATGCTGCCCAATACGGAAGCTAAAATGACCGAAGAATTGTTTAACCATAATTATAACTGGCTAGACGAACATGATATTTCCCTTGAAAAATTTAAACTGAGCGATAATTTTTATTATGGTGCCAATGGTTTGGTCTTTGTCTATCCCTTGTATGAATTGGCATCTTATGCAGAAGGTATGCCTGAATTGATTCTGCCTTATTATGCGACGGAGAAATTAATTAAGCCTGAATATTTGCCAAGTTTGCCACAGTATCCGAGCCAATAAAATTGCACAAAAATACGCAGAGATTGCTGTAATAAGGTGCAGCTGTGAATCGGGTTACTGTATTTTTTAACTCGAAGCGCTTACACTATAGCCAGTTTTTTTCTTATTCCAAGATTGGCTATGATTGACCCGAAATTACTCAGAAATAATATTGAGGCTGTAAATTTAGCCTTGGCAAAACGTGGTGTGCAGTTAGATGTGGCAGAGTGGGCAGCACTTGAAGCACGTCGTAAAGAATTGCAATCTAAAACCGAAGCCTTACAGGCAGAACGTAATTCGGGTGCCAAACAAGTCGGTCAGATAAAAAAAGCAGGTGGCGATGCTTCTGAAATTATGGCACGTATGGCTGCCATTGGAGATGAAATTAAAACTGCTGAAGTGGCTTTGGCAGAATTGCAAGATGAGTTAGAAGCTAAATTGCTGTCTATTCCAAACTTGCCCGATGAGTCCGTGCCAGAAGGTAAAGATGAAGCTGATAATGTAGAAGTATTGAAATGGGGTACACCACGCCAGTTTGATTTTGAAATTAAAGATCATACCGATCTTGGCGAAATGATGGGTGGTTTGGAATTTGAAACTGCAACCAAATTAACAGGTTCTCGTTTTAGTGTTCTGAAAGGACCATTGGCGCGTTTACAACGTGCGATTACACAGTTCATGTTAGATACGCATACTGTTCAGAATGGTTATACCGAAGCGTATGTACCGTATTTGGTTAATGCAGATTCATTGCGTGGTACAGGTCAACTGCCTAAATTTGAAGAAGATTTGTTCAAATTACAAGGTGAAAAAGAATATTATTTGATTCCAACTGCCGAAGTTCCTGTCACCAACTTTGTTCGAGATGAAATCATTGACCCTGAACGCTTGCCATTAAAATATGCCGCGCATACACCTTGTTTCCGCAGCGAAGCAGGTTCTTATGGTCGCGATACTCGTGGTTTGATTCGTCAACATCAGTTCGATAAGGTCGAAATGGTGCAAATTTCAAAACCAGAGCACTCAATGCAGGCGCTTGAAGAACTAACTGCACATGCAGAGGGCATTTTGCAGGCATTAGGCTTACCATATCGTAAAATTTTGCTCTGTGGTGGTGATATGGGTTTTGGTGCAACCAAAACTTATGACTTAGAAGTATGGGTGCCAAGCCAAAATACCTATCGTGAAATCTCAAGTTGCTCAAACATGGGAGATTTCCAAGCACGACGTATGAAAGCACGCTACCGCGTAGATCAGAAGAAGATCGAATTGGTGCATACGTTGAATGGTTCAGGTTTAGCTGTAGGTCGTACTTTACTTGCAGTGATGGAAAACTATCAACGTGCTGATGGTTCAATCGAAATTCCTGAAGTGTTACGTCCATATATGGGCGGTATTAGTCATATAGACTAAAATGCATCGAATTTGTGCATGGTTTTTGCTTTAGCTCAATCAGATCTAAAAAATATAGAGGCGTATCGTGGAAATTTTCCCAATCTCTTTAAAGTTGCAGCAGCAACGTTGCCTGATTGTGGGTGGTGGACATATTGCTTATCGTAAAGCACTGTTACTGGCTAAAGCGGGCGCAAAAATTGATGTACTTGCTCCTGAAATTGATGACAATTTACTGCAACTGGTGCAGCAGAGTCAGGGGCAGTATGTGCAAGATGTTTTTAGTTCATCTACTGCGCTGCGTCACTATCGTTTGGTGATTGCTGCAACAGATAACAACCTGGTCAATCAGCAAGTTTTTGCAGCTTGCGAAGCCGAAAATGTGCTGGTCAATAGTGTTGATGATCCGCCACATTGTCGTTTTATGGTGCCTGCGATCATTGACCGTTCGCCTTTAGTGATTTCAGTTGCAAGTAATGGCACATCTCCCGTGTTATCACGTCAAATTCGTACTCAACTGGAAAGCAGTATTCCGCATGGTATGGGCAAACTGGCTGAGTTTTCAGGTCAGTGGCGTGCAGCGGTAAAACAGAAAATTGTAAATCCAGAAGAGCGCCGTATTTTTTGGGAGGAGCTATATGCCAGTCCTCTTAAAGAACAGGTGTTCAATGACAATCTTGACGCTGCAAACCAAAGTATCCAACAGGCTTTAGCGGAATGGCAAACGCCAAAAGGCGAGGTGTATTTGGTTGGTGCAGGGCCAGGTGATCCTGAGTTACTGACCTTAAAAGCCTTGCGTTTAATGCAGCAAGCCGATGTGGTGATTTATGACCGTTTGGTGTCTGCACCCATTTTGGAATTGTGCCGCCGTGATGCTGAAAAAGTTTATGTTGGAAAGGCGCGCTCTAACCATGCTGTGCCGCAAGAAGGTATTAATGCGTTATTGGTTAAATATGCACAAGCAGGTAAGCGAGTTTGCCGTTTAAAAGGTGGTGATCCTTTTATTTTTGGGCGTGGCGGTGAAGAAATTCAAGAGTTGTATGAAGCAGGTGTGTCATTTCAGGTCGTACCAGGCATTACTGCAGCGTCGGGCTGTGCGGCTTATGCGGGTATTCCACTGACCCACCGAGATTATGCACAAAGTGTACGTTTCTTGACCGGGCATTTAAAAGAAGGTTCGCCTGAATTGCCGTGGTCAGAATTGGTGTATGAAAATCAAACCTTGGTGCTGTACATGGGCTTGGTTGGCTTGGAAAGCATTTGTGCAAAACTGATTGCGCATGGACAACGGGCGGATATGCCTGTCGCTTTAATTTCTAAAGGCACGACACCTGAACAAAAAGTGGTAGTGGGGACGTTGGCGAATATTGTCAGCAAAGTCGAACAGCACCAAATTCAGGCGCCTACCTTGACCATTATTGGTGAGGTGGTCAATTTACGTGAACAGTTAAAATGGTAATGAATCTCTCGCCATCCCTCTTTTAAAAGAGGAGAGTTGCTACATTTTTAAGGGAGCTTAGGAGAGATTGTGAAAAGTAGAGAAAATTTGTGATCCACGTTGTTTTATATGAGCCTGAAATTCCAGCTAACACAGGCAATATCATTCGTTTATGTGCCAATACAGGTGCGCAATTACATTTGATTAAGCCATTAGGTTTTGAATTGGATGATAAAAAGCTGAAACGTGCAGGTTTGGATTATCACGAATGGGCACGTATGCAAATTTGGGACAATCTTGAGCAATGTTTGGCTGATTTAGATCGTAAAGGTGTGGGCTTGGATGCGATTTATCCATTGACCACCAAAGGTACAGAAACACCACATACTTCAGATTTAAACCGACCTGTTGCCTTGTTGATGGGGCCTGAAACTCGCGGTTTGCCTGAAGCTGTACGCATGTTGTTTCCGCAGCAGCACTGGATTCGTTTACCAATGGCAGAAAACTCACGCAGTTTAAATTTGTCTAATGCAACGGCTGTGATTGTGTATGAAGCATGGCGTCAGCAAGGTTTTAAAGTATTGCTCTAATTTGACCATTAATTTATTTCAAATTTAGTGCGATCTTGAGTATCAATGATCTGCGTTGATGAACAAAAAGCTGAGATAAAATTGTACTCAGCTTTTTTATTTTTGGTTATTTTACTGATAAAAACTTATAACCCATTTTGTCTTGTCCTGAAATAGATTGACAGTATTCCACTTCAAACCGAGTTAAGCAATTAGCTCGGTTTTAGTTTGCTCATACGTCTGATTCGGGGTGTTCATATTTAAACTTAAATGTGGTCTATAGCAATTATAAATCATGATAGATTCCGCAATTAAGTGATCTAACTCCTTCATAGTTTGACATCGTGTAGTTAAAAACTCCTGCTTTAATATTCCATTAATCCGCTCTGCTAATGCATTCTGGTATGAGAAACACTGTTTCGCAAGGCCTCCATCTGTCATGGAAGGACATATCCCATAATGGCGCAATGCCGATTGATATAGCTCAGAGCAATATTGAGCACCTCTATCTGAATGATGAATCATCCTAGTCGCTCGATCTGTCGCTTGCTGCATCGCCATATGTAGAGCCTGCACAACATTCTCCGCACGCATATCATTCGATAACTTATAACCTTTAATCTGTCGGGTATAAGCATCTGTCACCAAGGATAAATAATGCACACCTTCAGCACTCTCAACATAGGTAATATCACTAACAAAGACTTCATTGGCTTGCACTGCTGAATAATCCTTTAATAAATTTGGATGCTTCTTCATCCAATGCTTGCTATCCGTAGTTTTTGTATAGCGACGCTTAGGGCGAATCAATAAGTTATTTTCTTTCAATATTTTAAATAACTGATCCCGTCCACACTTTAAACCACGTTGCAACAATTTGCCTTTAATAAGCCAATACAGTTTACGTGTTCCGATACTTGGCATGAGACAGCGATATTCCATAACCAACTCAAGTATTTGTTCAGTTGCTTGTGCAGTCATTTGAGCACGTTTTTCTGCTTGATAATAAGCTTGTCGGGTGATTCCCAATCACTGACAATAATGTGAAACGCTTAGTCTTCTTTGGCTTTGCCAATCTTTGAAACGTGCTCGGTATACTTTTTTCCAAGATCAGTCCCACATTCTTTATCAATGTGATAAATCACATCCTGAATAAATTCAGTTTTAAGCTTTTCTGCGGCTAACTGCTTTTCTAATTGGCGGATTCGTTGTTGGGGTGTCAATTGGCGTTTAGAAGAAGTAGGCATATTCGAAGTCCAATCCTGTTGTCCGTGCTTGCGTAACCATACCAGCACAGTTGATCTTCCTTGAATACCATATTTTGCCTGAGCTTGTTTATAAGTAATTTGCACTTTTTCTACTTCATGTACCACCATCATTTTAAAGGCGAAGCTATAATCACGTTGTGTGCGCTTAACTCGTTGTTCTCGTGCATGTTCCATAAAATAAGTCTCTTAAGGTGTAAACTTATTTCAGGACGGGACATTTTAGACATAAGAAAAGGCGCATAAAGCGCCTGATCTGAAGATTGAGAAGCTATTTGTTTTAGCGATCATCAAACTCATTGTGCTGCGGAGCAGGGTGTTTAAAGCCTTTGGTTTTATAACCGAGGTATAAAACCCCAAACATCGCCCACCATAAGCCATACTTCAATGAAGTTTCATCGACTTCGAGCCATAAAGCAAACACTGCAATAAAGCCACATAACGGTACGATCACAAAATTGAGAATGTCCTTAAAGCCTTTGGTGCGACCATCACGCAGCGCATAACGTGAAATCACCGATAAATTCACAAAACTAAATGCGGTGAGAGCGCCAAAACTGATCAATGAAATCACAAAATCTAGATCCATAAAACCAGCAGTTAAGGCTACAGCACCCACAATTAGAATGTTGTATGAAGGCGTGTAGTTACGTGGGCTGATATGACCAAAGAGTTTTTTGTTGATCACGCCATCACGACCCATCACATACATTAAGCGTGATACACCTGCATGCGCTGAAATACCAGATGCCATGACCGTTACAATTGCAAAGGTCAGTACATAAGATTGGAACAGCGAGCCACCCACCAACAGTAAAATTTCTGGCTGAGTTTCTGCGATATTTTTAAAGTAGCTACCCGGTTCATTCGGGAAATAAATTTGCATGAAATAGGTGCTAACAATGAAGATTACGCCTGCAATTAGTGCAGTTAAGAAAATCGCTTTTGGTAAGGTTTTCTCTGTATCTTTGGTTTCTTCTGCAAGTGAGCTGAGTGAGTCAAAGCCTGTAAATGAGAAGCAGAGTAGGGTTGCACCCGTAATTAATGCACCTACCGAGGTAAGTTCATTCCAGAAAGGCTCTAAGCTCCATAACTGATAGCGTTGTTCTGCGGTAATAGGGCCATCGGCATTAAAACCAGCTTGTAATTTGGTGAACATCATCCAAGTAAAGACACCAATCACCACCAACTGGATTAACACAATCAAGCTGTTGAAGTTCGCCACAAAGCGCGCACCACGCAAGTTAACACCTGTCATGAATGCGGTGAGTACCACCACCCAAATCCAGTGATTCACTTCAGGGAATAACGCTTCTAAATAAATCACCGCCAAAATAATATTGACCATTGGCGAGAGCAGGTAATCCAGCCAGGATGACCAACCCACCATAAAGCCGACGTTGGGGTGAATGGATTTTTGTGCATAGGTATAGGCCGACCCTGAAGATGGGTAACGACGAATCATGTGACCATAACTCAAAGACGTGAGCAAAATGGCAACTAGTGCAAAAATATAAGATGTGGGTACGTGAAAATGACTTTCTTCCGATACTAAACCGAAAGTGTCGAATAACGTCATCGGTTGAATATAGGCTAAACCAATAATAATGATGTGCCAGAGCCCTAGCGTTTTTTGCAGTTTAGCTGCCGATTGAGTCCCAGAGATATTTGTCAACGGCGTTATCCTCTTAATCGTTGATCAAGGATCAGTCATGTTTGTTCAGGATTGTTTGAGACGAACAATCCCCCCTACATAAAAAGTAAAAACGCGCCAATCTACTCCATAATGATGCGCTTTGTCAGTATCTTTGTTTTCTTTTTTAGCAGAAAATATGCCACATTGATGAAAAAATATCAGACGCAGCAGTCTACCAATGAAAAGCCCGATGTTTAGAAAAACATCAGGCTAGATTTTCGGTTATATTGGCCTATTTTGTAGGAATTACCAAGCCTTTTTTAAGATAGCTTTGAGTTCTTCTAAATTGGCCTCTTTCGGGTTATAAATAATCGAACCATCGTTCAGGGCTTTTTCAGCCACTTCATCTAATTGCGCTTCGCTGACTTTACCCGTTTCTTGTAAAGTTCGTGGTAATTTGGTCAGTGCGTATAAGCGGTCACGAATGGCTAAGAGTGTCGAAATGGTTTTATCGGCACGTAAATGTGCAGGGGTTTGTGCGTAAACATCTGCGCCAGCCAATGGTAATAGCAGTTCGGCAATTTTATCAGCATTGACGTCTTTGTTGTATTCCAACACGTATGGCAAAAATAAATTCATGCAGAGTCCATGTGGTAAATGCGCCACAGCACCCAAGGCATGACCTAAGGAATGGACCAAACCCACCATAGAATTTGAAAACGCAATCCCCGCCATGGTTGATGCTTGTGCCAGTTCCAAACGGCCTTGTTCATCGCTTGGGTTGTCTAATACATTGAACAGGTTATTGCTGATTTTTTTAATTGCTGCCGTAGCATAAGCATCAGAAATTGGGTTGGCTGCCATGCAACTATAAGCTTCAATGGCGTGCGTCATGGCATCCATAGCCGTCATTGCTGTTAAATGTGGTGGCAAAGTTTGCGTCATACGCGGGTCTAAAATGGCTGCATGTGGCATTAAGTAATACGATGCAAACGGCATTTTGACGTTCTTTTCGGTGTCGGATACCACCGCAACCATCGTGACTTCTGAACCCGTGCCTGATGTAGTAGGAATCACAAAAAATGGTTTCAGTGGGCGCGGTAAGTTATGTGCACCTGAATATTGCAACAAGTCATCACCGCCTTCGCTGACTAAAATATTGGTAGCTTTAGAGGTGTCAATGACTGAACCGCCACCCACCGCAATAATGGCATCACAGTTGTTTTCACGGTACAACTGCGCAGCACGACGAACTGTTGCCACACTTGAATCTTGCGGGACATCATCAAAAACATAGCCAATCACGGCATCGGTAGATTCAAAAGCTGCTTCAATCGGGGCAAGCAAATTGTTGGAACGCACGCCTTTGTCAGTAATGATCATTGGGCGTTGTGAACCGAGTGTCGCCAATTCAAACGGAATATGTTCTAACGCAGCATGACCTGCAATGACTTTGACTGGGCAAAAAAATTCGTAATAAGGCTTCGCCATGTTATGCACTCCGTTTGAACTCTGTACACGACAAATTTCACAGAACCCTTATCCTATCAGGATTCTGCTTTCTTAAAATTGCCAAAATTTCCTTAAACTCTTCTTTTTTCCCAAAACCAATTAAACGCTG
>NZ_BPPH01000035.1:0-24451 GCF_021602765.1 Acinetobacter sp. KAM396 | reverse complement strand
ATTTGTTTAAGATAAGATATAACTCATTGAGATGTGTCATAGTATTCGTCGTTAGAAAACAATTATTGTGACATTATTTCAATGAGTTATCTATTTTTGTCGTGTACAGAGCAAATACTTACAAGCTCAGGGCATAAAAATGAGTATGTACGCTGTACGTCAGATAAAAGCGCTGAACCACCTGTATTGTAAGCGACACAAGCGTTTTAAAAGGACTACGAATAGTGACCATAATCGAGCGATCTATGAAAACCTGCTGGAGCAACAATTCTCAATGACTAGACCAAATCAAGCATGGTCAAGTGATATTACGTACATATGGACTGTTGAAGGATGGCTGTACTTAGCAGCGGTAAAAGACCTTTACACGAAGCAAGTGGTTGGCTATAGCTTAAATGAGCGCATGACAGCACAGCTTGTTTGTAATGCGCTAAATATGGCTATTCACAATCAAAAACCAACCAAAGAACTGATTGTGCATTCAGACAGAGGAAGTCAATATTGCAGCCATGAATATCGAAATATACTTGAGCAATATGGTTTTCAAGGTTCAATGAGCAAGCGCGGAGACTGTTACGATAATGCACCGATTGAAAGCTTTTGGGGAATACTGAAAAATGAGTTAGTGCATCATTACAACTATCAAACCAGAGAAGAAGCCAAAGCAGATATTATAAAATACATTGAATTATTTTATAATCATCGAAGAATTCAAAAGGGTTTGGGTTTTAAGACACCAAATCAAATGGCCGAAGACTTTTATAAGTTGGCTGCCTAGAATCTCCCAAGGGAAAGTCTCCTGATAATTCAGCGTATATCATTAACTTTTTAAATCTAAAAAACAGGAATTTCATTTATGTCTAAACACTATGATTATATTGCGATTGGCGGAGGCAGTGGCGGTATTGCATCAGTCAATCGTGCTGCCATGTATGGTAAGAAATGTGCACTGATAGAAATGGGTGATATTGGTGGAACCTGTGTCAACGTAGGATGTGTTCCTAAAAAAGTGATGTGGTATTCAGCTCAAATTGCCGATGCGATTCATAAATATGGTCCTGACTATGGCTTTAATACAGAATTGAAATCCTTTAACTGGAAGAAATTAGTTGAAAACAGACAAGCCTATATCAGCCGAATACATACATCGTATGACACAGGACTAGCTAAAAATAATGTTGATGTCATTCGAGGTTTTGCAAAATTTTTAGATGCTCAAACAATTGAAGTAAATGGTGAAACGTACACAGCTGACCATATTTTAATTGCTACGGGGACTCAAGCATTCAAACCTGAAATTGAAGGTGCTGAATATGGTATTGATTCCAATGGTTTCTTCGGATTAGAACACTTACCGAAGCGGACTGCTATTGTTGGTTCTGGCTATATTGCTGTGGAATTGGCAGGTGTTCTTAATGCATTGGGTTCGAATGTACAATTATTTATTCGTAAACATCAGCCTTTGCGTGGATTAGATCATTTCCTTGGTAAAACACTATTAGAGAATATGCGCAGTGAAAATATTAACGTGCATACTCATAGTCAGATTAACAAAGTGACTAAAGTTCAAGATAACTCACTTGTATTACACCTAGAAGATGGTACAGAACATAGTGTAGATTGCTTGATTTGGGCAATTGGTAGAAAACCTGCAACTGAAGCGATCAATCTTAATAAGACTCAAGTTCAATTGAACGAGAATCGCTTTATTCATGTTGATGCATATCAAAATACAACACAGTCTGGCATTTATGCAGTGGGTGATATTACAGGTAAAGTCGAGTTAACACCTGTTGCTGTGGCAGCGGGTCGAAGACTGTCTGAACGTTTATTTAACAATAAGCCAAATGAACATTTAGATTATGAAAATATTCCGACTGTGGTGTTTAGTCACCCACCTATTGGAACAGTTGGATTAACCGAAGATCAAGCCATAGAAAAATTTGGTAAAGATGCCATCAAAATTTATAGTTCTTCCTTTACATCCATGTATACAGCGATAACAGAACATCGACAACTCACAAAAATGAAATTAATTTGTGTAGGAACTGATGAGAAAGTGGTCGGAATTCATGGTATTGGATACGGTATGGATGAAATTCTGCAAGGCTTTGCTGTTGCTTTAAAAATGGGAGCAACTAAAAAAGACTTCGATAACACTTTAGCAATTCATCCGACTTCTGCTGAAGAATTCGTCACAATGCGTTAATCATTGATCATCTAAAAGAGCATTTATTTATATATTTGCTCTTATTTTTATATTCTATATCCAAATTATGAACTTTCAACAACTTAGAATTATTAGAGAACTCACTCAACATAATCTCAATTTATCACAAACAGCACATGCTCGGCTTTGTTGCACAAAGATTTGAAATGCAAAGCGCCCCTAATTGAGCCAAATTTAAGGCGTAACTTGGGTAAGTGGTCGACCTAATTCCGTAAATCTGTTAAGGACTGCTACACGTGCATGGATCTCATTCACTTGGCTATCAAAACTCCTTGCACTGAGTTTATCTCCTAATAATTTGATGCAATGCATCTTAGTTTCAACCAAACTTCGCCGATGATAGCCTGACCATTTTTTCCATAGTGTCGTGCCTAAACGTTTAATTGTTCGAAGTAATTCATTTCGCTCTAGCGAGCTACTCTTTGTATCTTTCCATGGTTTCGCATTTTTTCTAGGTGGAATCACCGCATGCGCTTGCCGATCTGCAATGACCTGACGGCATTGCTTGGTGTCATAAGCTCCATCGGTATAAACAGAGTTAATCCGCTCATCTTGTGGAATCTGATTAAGTAAATCACCAAGCACCTGTGAATCACTGACATTATTGGTTGTAAGCTGAACTGCTCGTATTTGCAGGGTTTTAGCATCTATACCAATATGAAGTTTACGCCATTGGCGACGATATTCAGGTCCATGTTTCTTGCGTTTCCATTCGCCCTCACCTAGAAACTTCATGCCTGTAGAGTCCATGAGTAGATGCAGCCCATCGCTACTTTTTTGGTAGCTGATTACAATATCAATATGCTTTTGTCTTCTACAAAGCGTGGTGTAATCTGGAGCTATCCAATTTAATCCGCAAAGTTTAATCAGACTTTGCACAAAGCCAGTGACCATACGTAAAGACAGACGGAATAAGGATTTAATCATTAAGCAGCATTGGATGGCTGCGTCGGAGTAGGTTTGATTTCGCCCTTGTTTGCCTTTTGATGGCGCATACCATTGCGTAGCAGGATCAAACCAAATGGCAATATTTCCGCGACTCATGAGTGCTCGGTTATATGCGGGCCAATTGGTTGTGCGGTAGATTTTGTGTGTAGGCTTCTTCATTTGAAAATTATATCGCTGAAAAACCCTTTACAGATAGGTTTGTGCAACAAAGCCGTTTCCGAGACATTGCCTTGATTGGCTTCAATTAATTTGATGGCTTCAGCTTTAAATTCTGTGGTGTAAGTCTTGTGTTTCTTGCTCATGGTAAACTCCTGATGAGTGTGTTTAGTTTACCAAGTTAAAACCTCCTGTTTTTTCAGCACACATCATCCTGACCTAGAAACATCCCGTCGCAACCCGTTATCTGGTTTGGCTCCTTGGTGCTCCACGACACCAGGAACATCACGCGGCAATAGCACTTCACTTCCGTGGGTGAGCTGAACCACACCGAGTTTGGACAGCGCTCGCAAACGGTTCTGGCTTTCGGGCGGCGGCTTGCGTCCAACTCTTGCAACACCAGGCTTTGCGGTTCCTCCAGGGGAGCGAACGGTGACTCGTCCACTGGTTGCTGTTCCAGCTCGTCCAGAAAGCCCGGTTCCAATGGTTCGTCCCCGAACTCCAGCACCTCGCCCGGCTCCGGTGGTTCGTCCGCCCCTGGCGGCGTTGAGTCCATCGACGCCAGCGCCTGCGCCAGCAGCTCGTCCTCTGTCAGTTCTTCCGACATTGCTTCTCTCCTTCTCTATTGCTTGTTGCAGTGATTGACGACGCTGCTCTAGGGCTGGATCGTCGAACTTGATTGGCAGGCTTCTAATTGCCGCCGTTTGTGCAACCAGCTCCTTAAACTGATCGGAGCCGGTGATTGTGATTTTTTCCCCATAGCGCGCAGCGGCCATCCGCAAGGCAGTCTCAATGCCGTCAAAGTTGGCCCCTCTGGATAGTTGAAGTTTGCTGCCGTCATCCCGGATTGCGGATGCTCCCGCACGGTAGATAACGGTGCCTTCTTTCGTGATGTGGTCTTGCTCAATCGGAGCGGCCTTGGCTGGCTGCTTTTGCCCTTCAGCTGCAACCGCATCCCCCTGCAACCCCTTCACTCCTGGACGTGCGCGAAGCGCTTTCAGGGCGTCCTGGTCTCCATCCAGGGCCTTTGCTTGAAGCCAGTCAGCCCACTGCCGCGCCTTGCGTGACGTGTTGATATTTTCAATGGCTTTGATGTGCTCGGCGCGCAGGCTAGTTACTTGCTCCTGGAGCGATTTGCTTGTGCTTGCATAAAGCAGCTTCTTCGTCAGGCCAGGGGTGGCCATCAGCTTGATTGAAGAGCGCTTTAGCTTGGCCACATTCTTGGCATGCTCAATCGCCCTGTCGCGGCGATCACGGGCCGCTGCCAGCTCCTTGGCCTTCGTATGCCGTACTGCGTTCTGCTCGTCACGGAAGCGCGCATAAAGCTCTGTGGTATCTGACTTGTGCCCTACAGGATTTTTCTCATAGCGCTTGCCACTGTCGATCTGGATAGATTGCAGGGTGGACAAGCCGCGTAGCCGGTTTTTACTGGCGGGTGGCGGGCTACGCCCTACCCGCCCGACTCCCGGCTTACGCGGGTGTGGCTTGCCTTGTTTGAGTGAGGCCCGGGTTTGCTGACGTTGATTCTCGAACGCCCCAAGGCGTTCCTCTAGCTTGCTTTTGGACAGGTCACGGGCGACGGTGCTGGCCTTGACCATCGTGCCGGCCTGGTCGGTTATTACCAACCCATTGCCGCGCTCGCGTAGCTCCAAACCATTTTCGTGCAGCACCTGGTGCAACTCATTCCAACTCTTCGCGCCCTGGACTTGCTCCAAGCATTCGCGGCGCACCCAGCTAAGCAGGCTCTCGATGCCGGCGTGCTGCTCCATGTCGTTGGCCCGGCATTCGCTCACGCCTTTTTTACGGGCGTGGTTTACCTGCTGCAATCCGTGCTCAAGCTCCAAGCGGGCGCATATATCGCCCAGCGTCTTGAAGTCTCGATATGGCTCATGGAGCGTGTGGCGCTCAGGGTGAATCTTGTTGATCGCAATGTGGATGTGCAAACAGTCAGTGTCGTTATGCACAGCACTGACACGCTGATGATTTTGATAGCCGATTGCGCTGCACACGCGATCTTCAATGTCGCGCAGCACTTCGCTTGAAGGTTGCTCTCCCGGCGCGAGACTTATCAGCAAGTGATAGGTCTTATCGCCTTCGGCACGGGTGTTGATCTTCTGAGTGTGCAGAACCTCATGCACCGCCCATGAAAGTTCTTCGGTCTGGCAATTGGTGACACGAACCTGACCGACCCGCTCATTGATTCCCTGGCTGCTGGTGATGTATTTCACCAGCCCGGCGAAGCTGCTCTTCTTCGCCGAGTTCATTGGAATGCGCTTGGCGATCATCTGCCCGCGCCTTTTTTAGCGGCTAAAAAAAGACTCATGCTTTCTTTGCCAGCTCTAAAAGAGCTGCCTGCGTTTCACCGATCCTGTCCAGGACAACCCGGATGGTTCTGTGCAACTGCTCTTCCTCAATCCCTGCAAGTCGCTTGTCGCTCACAAGCCACATTTTCAGAAGCCCGCCTAAGCGGCCTTGATCGGCATTGACCTTGGCCAACTCCAGGACAAGGCGACTGTCGATCACGCTTTGCAGCTCATAGCCAAGGCCGACCGCCCGCATGTAAGCCGCAACGGACTTACCAGCAGCGCGGGCGCTGTCCTCAATTTTTGCTTTTTCTTCTGGCAGGACAGGCACCCGTAAATGGGTGTCCTTCCTGGTGATTTTCTTATCGTCCATCCCGCTTTCCTTTGCGGCTTTGCCTCTGCTTCTGACGGCGGTAGCCGTCCAGCCTCGCAGAGCAAGATGCCCCGTTGAGTGCGAAGCGCGAATAAGGGCAAGTGAAGATAGTTAACCGGCTTGCCGGTTAGCTAACTTCACTTATCTTGCCCGGCTCTTCGAGCCGTTTAACGCCAGGTGAGTATCGCATACAAAGCCGATTGATCCACCTCTAGGCAACGATAAAACGCAGATTAACAACGGATATAGTGAAATCGCGCAGAATCGGGCTAGAATGGGGCGTGCAAGGCTTCAATCGGTTTAGAATCGGCTTTAAATCGGGGTAATGATGGGTATGGAATCGACATGGCTAAGAGCGGCAAAAGCCTTTCTGAGCGCATAGCAGAACGTGCGCAGAAGAAGAAACAGCCAGGCCGAGCGGGTAAAAATCGGGCGGCATTTCTGGCTGTTCGGGATGAAGTACGGCAGGCCCTCGATGACGGATGGCCTGTAAAAGACGTTTGGGAAACGCTCTATGAAGAAGGTGCTATTGCCTTCCGATATGACGCTTTCATTGGGTACGTCAAGAAGCTGATTCGTCAGCCGGCAACTGTCACCCTACCCGTACCAGTAGTGCAGGAAGCTCCAGCCAGGCCAGCAACACCGGCCAAAACACCAGCGGCCAAACCGAAGCCAACACCAGCGCCGACCACTCCTGCGCCGGTCGTAACCAAGCCGAGCACACCGGCCAGCTTCTCGTTTGACTCAACTCCAAGGAAAGAGGATTTACTCTAATGGCAAAGATCCACATGGTTCTCCAGGGCAAGGGCGGCGTCGGCAAGTCCGTGATCGCTGCTCTGATCGCTCAATACAAAGCAAGCAAGGGCCAGGCTCCCTTGTGCCTCGACACTGATCCGGTCAACTCGACATTCCACGGCTACACGTCTCTGAATGTTCGCCGCCTCCAGATAATGGATGGCGATGAAATCAACTCGCGCAACTTCGATAGCCTGGTCGAACTGATCGCACCGTCAAAAGATGACGTTGTGATCGACAACGGGGCCAGCTCCTTCGTGCCCCTCTCCCACTACCTGGTAACGAACCAGGTGCCGGCATTGCTGCACGAAATGGGGCATGAGCTGGTTGTTCACACCGTCATCACGGGGGGCCAGGCGCTGGTCGATACCCTGAGCGGGTTCGCCCAGCTCGCCAGCCAGTTCCCGGCCGAGGCCCGTTTCGTGGTCTGGCTCAACCCGTATTGGGGGCCGATTGAGCATGAGGGCAAGACATTCGAGCAATTGAAGGCATACACGGCGAACAAGGCTCGGGTTGCCGCCATCATTCAAATCCCCGATTTGAAAAAGGAAACTTACGGCCAAGACCTGAGCGACATGCTCCAGGATCGCCTGACCTTCGATGACGCACTGGCCCTGGAATCGCTGACGATCATGACGCGCCAGCGCCTCAAGATCATCAAGGGCCAAATCTACGCACAGCTTGAAAATGTGCCCGTTCTGTAAGAGGTGGCGCTGTGAGTGATCCGGTAGATGAGCTGATTAAAGAAATCGCGGTTAAGCACAACATCGCCGTCTCCCGTGACGATCCGATCATGGTGCTCCACACGATCAACGAGCGCTTAATGCGAGACTCTGCGAAGGCCCAACAGGACATGCTGGACACCTTCAAGGAAGAACTAGAAAGCATTGCCTTCCGGTGGGGTGCTGATGCAAAGGAAAAAGCCGAGCGCATCCTAAACGCTGCACTGACGGCAAGTCGGGAAACGATGGCCAAGGTAATGCAGGACAGCGCGAAGGCAACGGCTGATGCCGTCAAAGCCGAGGTAGATGCAGCCCTCCGCCGTGTGACCGCCCCTGTTGAAGATGCCACGCGAATCGCTCGACTCAATATCGCGGCCGCTTGCCTGGCCTTCGCGGCTGCTGCAATAGTCCTATTTGCGTCCTTGTGAGTTGAGCCCCCACTAAAAACCCCGCCGAGGCGGGGTTTTTTTATGGCTATGTCCCAATACCGTGTTGCAAGGATGTTGCCGCTGACCGAAAACTGACCCAGTAGAGGCTGTTCTGCCGACTGAAAACTGACCCAGGTGTTCAACTGCTTCTGCTCAATTTTTGAGCAGGAGAACACAGGGTGATCAGTATGGAAATGATGGGCAAAATTCGCCGGATGTATTTCCGCGACAAGCTGTCGCTGCATGAGATAGCCAAGCGCACCGGGTTGGCGCGCAACACGATTCGCAAGTGGGTCAGAGCACCTGAGGCCAAGCCGCCGGTCTACCAACGCCGCGCGATCTTCAACAAACTCAGCCCTTTTCACGCCACGCTGGAGCAGGCGCTAAAAGCCGATTCGCTGCGGCCCAAGCAACAGCGGCGCAGTGCCAAGGCGCTGTTGGCGCAAATCAAAGCCGAAGGTTATGACGGTGGCTACAGCCAGCTCACCGCGTTTATCCGTGCCTGGCGAGGGGGACAGGGCAAGGCGTCGCAGGCCTTTGTGCCGCTGACCTTTGCTCTTGGCGAGGCGTTTCAGTTTGACTGGAGCGAGGAAGGCTTGCTGGTCGGCGGCATTTACCGGCGTATGCAGGTGGCACATCTGAAGCTGTGTGCCAGCCGTGCGTTCTGGCTTGTGGCGTATCCGAGCCAGGGCCATGAGATGTTATTTGACGCCCATACACGCTCGTTCGGCTCCTTGGGCGGCGTGCCGCGCCGGGGCATCTACGACAACATGAAGACCGCCGTCGACAAGGTCAATAAGGGCAAAGGCCGGGCGGTGAATGCGCGCTTTGCGGTGATGTGCGCGCATTACCTGTTCGATCCGGACTTCTGCAACGTCGCCGCTGGTTGGGAAAAGGGCATCGTTGAAAAGAACGTGCAAGACAGCCGCAGGCGTATCTGGCTAGACGCCCAGGACTGCCAGTTTCACTCCTTCGAGGAACTCAATGCCTGGCTGGGCCAGCGCTGCCGCGCGCTTTGGAACGAGCTGACGCACCCTCAATACAGCGGGCTGAGTGTGGCCGAAGTGCTGGAGTTGGAGCGCGCTGAACTGATGCCTGTGCCAGCGCCATTCGACGGTTACGTCGAGCGGCCTGCGCGGGTCTCCAGCACCTGCCTGGTCAGCGTCGGGCGCAACCGCTACTCGGTGCCGTGTGAGTATGCGGGTAAGTGGGTCAGCAGCCGTTTGTATCCGACGCGAATCGAGGTGGTGGCTGACGACGCGCTGATCGCCAGCCATGTCCGCTTGCTGGATCGCGACCAGGTCAGCTATGACTGGCAGCACTACCTCCCGCTGATCGAACGCAAGCCCGGTGCGCTGCGCAACGGCGCGCCCTTTGCTGATCTGCCGGCGCCGCTGCGTCAGCTTAAGCACGGTCTGGGGCGTCATGCCGGCGGTGACCGGATCATGGCGCAAGTTCTGGCTGCCGTACCGGTCGCCGGGCTCGATGCGGTGCTGGTGGCTGTTGAGCTGGTACTGGAAAGCGGCAGCCTGAGCGCCGAACACATCCTCAATGTCGTGGCGCGCCTGGCCGCGACCGAACCACCACCCAGCGTCGAAACCCACTTGTCGCTCAAGGAAGCCCCCGTCGCTAACACGGCGCGCTACGACCGCCTGCGTGGCCAGACCGAGGAGATCGGTCATGCGTGATTTGATGGCGGAACTCAAGGAGCTGCGCCTGCACGGCATGGCCACGGCCTGGGCGGAGTTGACTGCGCAGGGTGAGTCGAACACAGCCTCGTCCAAGTGGCTGCTCGAACACCTGCTGGAACAAGAGCACACAGATCGCGCCATGCGCTCGGTGAGCCACCAGATGAACATGGCCAAGCTGCCGATGCACCGCGACCTGGCCGGCTTCGACTTCAGCGCCTCCAGCGCAGACGCTCGTTTGATCAGCGAACTGGCCAGTCTGGCCTTTACCGACACCGCGCAGAACGTGGTGCTGATCGGTGGGCCTGGCACCGGTAAAACCCACCTGGCCACTGCGCTGGCCGTGTCCGGCATCACCCGGCACGGCAAGCGCGTGCGCTTCTACTCCACGGTCGATCTGGTCAATCTGCTGGAGCGCGAAAAGCACGACGGCAAAGCCGGGCGGATCGCCCAAGCTCTGCTGCGCATGGATCTGGTCATCCTCGACGAACTGGGTTATCTGCCCTTCAGCCAGGCCGGCGGTGCGTTGCTGTTTCACCTGCTATCCAAGCTGTACGAACACACCAGCGTGGTGATCACCACCAACCTGAGCTTCGCCGAATGGTCGAGCGTGTTCGGCGACGCCAAGATGACCACCGCCCTGCTGGATCGGCTGACCCACCACTGCCACATCGTCGAAACCGGTAACGAGTCCTATCGCCTGCAACACAGTAGCTTGGCGGCCCAGGCCAAGATCAAATCACGGGAGCGAAAGCGTAAGGGCGGCCAGGAACCGGAGGACGATGAGCCGTTCTGATTTCATGGCGACGACGGCCTGCTACATGGCTGCGTGTGGCAGGTCTTAAACAACTGAACTGGGCTAGCGAAGGAGTGGGGGCAACAGCAGCTGCGCTGGTAGACTTATCCACAGTTGCTGGTAACAAAATCAGCAATCCGCCCTGGGTCAAATTTCAATCGGCAGGGTGGGTCAATTTTCCATCAGCGCCAACACACTAAGCAACCATCAGAAAATTTTGACTGTACGCCAAAAAATTCGCATCTACCAGCATCTAAACAGGCGTTGTTGATTATCATAAAACACTGACACTGTATTATATAATCGTGCTTTTGTGTTATTTTTTTAATATTTACTGATTACGTACTTGCTTAACCACTCAGTTGCGCTAGAATTAATAGACGCGAAATTTAAATCTCTAATTTTCCAACACTTAGTAAAACCTCGTTTGCCATCCCACTACCATTGTAGGAGCAAATCAGGAGACATAAAAAATTAGCGGTAGCGTGCCTGGCCCTCTAGATAAGTATTGGAGACTGTAATGAAGTTTGAAAAGTCACAGACAGCAATCGACCACCTGACTCCCGAGCAACACCGAATTACCCAGGAGGCGGGCACCGAAAGGCCCTTCACGGGCGAGTACAACGACAACAAGGAGCCTGGCATCTACGTCGACATAGTGTCGGGAGAGCCACTGTTCGCTTCGACGGACAAGTTCGATTCGGGTACTGGCTGGCCCAGCTTCACCAAGCCGATCGTTTCGGCAAACGTGAACGAGGTGCGGGACAGCGCACACGGCATGGTCCGGACGGAGGTCAGGTCAGTACACGCAGACAGTCATCTCGGCCATGTGTTCCCCGATGGTCCTTCCGACCGCGGCGGTCTGCGGTACTGCATCAACTCAGCGTCCCTTCGCTTCATCCCGCGCGACGAGATGGAGTCCGAGGGATACGGTGAATATCTCGATCAAGTAGAGGAGGCTTAACATGCATCAGCGCGCTGTTCTCGCAGGAGGATGTTTCTGGGGCATGCAGGATCTGATCCGCAAGCGGCCCGGCATCATCTCGACCCGTGTGGGTTACACGGGCGGCGATATTCCGAACGCCACGTATCGTAATCACGGCACGCATGCCGAGGGGATCGAGATTGTCTTCGACCCGACAGTGACGAGCTACCGGAACATCCTGGAATTCTTCTTCCAGATCCACGATCCGACGACGCTGAACCGCCAGGGCAATGATCGTGGGCTCTCCTACCGGTCGGGCATCTATTATGTCGACGAGGAGCAGAAGCGCGTCGCCGAGGATACGATCGCCGATGTGGATGCCTCGGGGCTGTGGGATGGCAAAGTGGTGACCGAGGTCCAGCCGGTCGGCGAGTTCTGGGAGGCCGAGCCCGATCACCAGGATTATCTGGAGAAGCGCCCGGGCGGCTACACCTGCCACTTCGTCCGTCCCGGCTGGGTGCTTCCGAAGCGCCAAAAGGTTGACGACGTACAGCCAGCGGCCGGGACCGCGGCGGAATAGGCTTCACTGCCGTTGCCACTGCGCCGGTCCGGTCCGCAATCTTCGTGACCGCGTCGTTCAGCGACGCGGTCATCGAACCCTACTTCAGAGTGACGGCTCGTTCCAGTCAGTCGCCATCGCAACACCAGGATCGCAGATTTATGCCAGACCTCTCGTCCTTTCCGATCACGCAGCGCTGGCCGGCATCTCATCCCGATCGCCTGCAACTCTACGCAGCCCCTACGCCCAATGGCGTCAAGGTCTCGATCATGCTTGAGGAAACTGGCCTGGCGTACGAGCCCCACCTGATCGACATCTCGAACAACGAGTCGAAGGATCCGGCGTTCGTGTCGCTGAACCCGAACGGACGCATACCGGCGATCATCGATCCGGCTGGCCCTGACGGTAGACCCATCGCCTTATGGGAATCCGGTGCGATCCTCCTCTATCTGGCCGACAAGACGGGTCAGTTCATCTCCACCGAACCAGGCCAGCGTTACGAGACCCTAGCGTGGGTGTTCTTTCAGATGTCGGCCATCGGGCCGATGTTCGGACAGCTAGGCTTTTTCCTGCGATTTGCCGGCAAGGACTATGAGGACAAGCGACCTCGGCAGCGCTTTGTTGATGAATCCAGGCGTCTTCTCGGGGTCCTGGATCACCGGCTGGAGGGCCGCGAATGGATTGTCGATGATTACTCGATCGCGGACATTGCGACGTTTGGCTGGGTGAATGCGCTGGTCGAATTCTACGCAGCGGGCGACATCCTCGGCCTAAGCAGCTATTCGAACGTGCAGGCATGGCTCGAACGCGGGCTGGCGCGACCGGCTGTACAGCGTGGCCTGCGAATTCCTGCGAGGCCTGCATGACCATTATCGCCGCATATTATTACAACGAAGGTAAGCGAGTCCGTGAAATCAGGCTCGATGAGCACGTCGAACTAAACGAGAATCGCTCGGGCTTCTGCTGGATCGCGCTTAGCGAGCCCACCGCAGACGAACTCAGCGCGATCCAGACGACGTATAACCTCCATCCTTTGGCGATCGACAACGCCATGCACCCGCTGTGCCCGCCCAAGCTCGAGGTCTACAACGATGAGTTGTACGTCGTCGCCCAGACCGCCGAGCTGGTCGGCGACCGGATCAGCTACGGCAAGATGGCGATCTTCACCGGTCACAATCACCTTATCACCGTGCGGCACGGCAATGCCGGAGCGCTGGGCAAACTTCGGGAGCAACTCGAGGCATCGCCGACGCAGTTCGGCAAGGGTGTCGACTATGTGCTGCACGCGATCTTGCACCGAGTGGTCGACCAGTATCTGCCCATCTTCGAAATGATCGAGGACGACGTCCTGGCGATGGAGCGACGGTCGCTGCACGATTTCCTCGGGCCAGAAGAGGTGGCGCGAATCTTCGAACTAAGGTCCGAACTCACGCGGTTCCAGCGCACGCTCGGGGCTATGGCCGAGCTGGTGCGAAAGCTCGTTCGCGGCCACTTTCCCTGCATCAGCGCCGAAATGACACCATATTTCCACGACGTCGCGGACCATGTCCACCGCGTGCAGTCCATGGTCGACGGCCTCCTGCTTGTCCTGTCCACGGTCTTCGAGGCCAGCAGCCTTCTGGAAGCGCAAAGGATCGGTGTGGTCACTCGCCAGCTCGCGGCCTGGGCGGCGATCTTGACGGTCCCGACGGCGATCGCCGGAATATATGGCATGAACTTCAAGCACATGCCGGAACTGGACACGCCATATGGCTACTTCGTCGTGCTCGGAGTGATAGCGGTGTTCTGCCTTCTCCTGTTCATGCGCTTCAAGAAGGCCAAGTGGCTATGAGTAACGCACTTCGCGAGCTTCTCCGTCCGCCGAGTCACAGCGCGCTTTGTGCGCGAGCGTGTCCAATCCAGTTCAAGATGAAGGTGCTTCCATGACCTCCCAGGTGACCGACGTTCTAGAAGCAGTCCAGTCATTCATCGCCAACGGCTATGACCGCGAATACCGCGTCAAGGACGGCAATCTCGTCGATCTCGAACTAGGGTCAACCCTCGATGCATGCAGCATTCGCGTCGATGCGGCGTTGCGCCTCGAGAGCGGGGACGACGGCGAAGATGCCTCCAACATCTACGCGATCACCGATCCGGCGACAGAGCATAAAGGCCTGTTGATCGACGTGTTCGATGAAATCTGCTACCGCGACCCAGTTCAAGAGTCGGGACCTCAATGTAGAAGAAGTTGACTAACGAGCATTCGCGTCATCCGATCAAGCAAGCTGGAGACATTTATGAAAGCCATTGGTTACAAGGTTCCGGGACCCATCGCCGCGGATGCCGCGCTGGTCGACATCAATCTGCCTCGGCCTGTCGCTGCAGGATACGATATCCTGGTTGAGGTGAAGGCCGTCTCGGTCAACCCGGTCGACTACAAGGTCCGCAACAGCACGCCGCCGGCAGATGGCGATTGGAAGGTGCTGGGATGGGATGCCGCCGGGATTGTGCGCGAGGTCGGCCCCGACGTCACGCAGTTCGAGTTAGGCGACGAGGTCTATTATGCCGGATCGATCACACGGCCCGGTACCAATGCGGAGTTCCATCTCGTCGACGCCCGGATTGTCGGTCACAAACCTGCGTCGCTCTCCTGGGCGGAAGCGGCGGCGCTGCCGCTGACGACGTTGACGGCCTGGGAGGCGATGTTCGACCGCCTGGACGTGGCGAAGCCCGTACCCGGTGCGGCGGAGGCGATCCTCATCATCGGTGGCGCGGGCGGGGTTGGGTCGATCGCCGTCCAGATCGCGCGACAGCGCACGGACCTCACCGTCATCGCCACAGCCTCTCGACCGGAAACCCAAGAGTGGGTAAGAGGGCTTGGAGCTCACCACGTCATCGACCATTCTCGTCCGCTCGCGCCACAGATCGCCGAACTCGGCATCGGTGCTCCCGCTTTCGTCTTTTCGACCACACATACCGAGCAACATGTCGCCGACATCGCCGAACTGATCGCCCCACAAGGACGGTTCGGACTGATCGACGATCCCAAGGCATTCGATATCATGGTTTTCAAGCGCAAGGCGGTGTCGATCCACCACGAGCTGATGTTCACGCGGTCGATCTACGGCACGCCCGACATGAATGAGCAGGGCGAGATTCTGGATGCGATGGCAGCGCTGGTTGACGACGGCAAAATCCGCACGACGCTGACCCGGCGACTGTCGCCGATCAATGCCGCCAATCTGAAGACGGTGCATGCACTGATCGAAAGTGGCGCGGCTAAAGGCAAGATCGTCCTCGAAGGCTTCTAACGACCGCGATCGCCAAACATCTTGTCCAACCTCAAAAAGCCGAACGGGTTATGCCCCAGCGATGAGAATCCCATGACCAAATCTATTGCCACCGCCTCGATCAACCGCGAAACCGCAGTCGCCCTCATCGACGCGGCGCTCGCTGCGGCCCGTGCCATCGGCATCCCGGCTGCCGTCGCCGTCGTCGACGCCACCGGTAACCTGCGCGCGTTCGAGCGCACCGACGATGCGCCGTTCCTTACCGTCGATGTTGCCATCGACAAGGCCTGGAGTTCCGCCTCGTTTGGGTTCCCGACCCATGTCTGGAACGACTATGTGACCAACGATCCAAAAGTGGCGCCGCTAGCCTATCGCCCTCGGATGGTCGCTGTCGGCGGCGGTTATCCGATTCTGGAGGATGGGAAGTTGATCGGCGGCATAGGCATCTCCGGAGGCAACTATCAGCAGGATCAGGATGCGTGCGTCGAGGCACTCATGAAAATCGGGTTCCAGTTGCCAGCCTGACGACTGTGAGGCCATCACCGGTGGTAATGGCCAACAGATCCAACCTTTGAGAGGCCTAATGATGGAAGCGTTCGTCGTCTTTACGCGGGAAGAAACCAGCGACCCACATGCACTCGCAACCTATTCTGCAGGCGTCGGACCATCGTTCGATGGTCACGACGTTACCTTTCTCGCCGCTTATGGCGCGATCCAGCATTTGGAGGGGCCGCCCATCGAAGGGGCCGTAATCTTGCGTTTCCCGACGATGCAGGCCGCTCGCGACTGGTATGACAGTCCCGCCTACCAAACCATCGCTGCTCAACGCTTTGCCGGTTCCCGTTACCGCGCCTTTATCATTGAAGGGCGGCGGTGACATACCGACAGAAGCACTTCGGCGCTGACCACGAGGTATCGGCGTGTGAACTCGCATCTTGGGAATCTGTGGGGGGGACCAAGACAGCGGCGCTAGGGGCTCATATCGTCGATCGGATCAGAGAGTTGCTCGGCGAGAATGGGTTATCTATTGCCGAGCTGACGGAGCGGAGCCGCCCTCTCCCAACGGATTGATTCAATCGTTGACGCTCCTCCTATCCGGATCCGGGTTTTCGCACGCTGATCAACAGAGTTACAGCGCGCAACGCCTGTAGTGGGCATCAGGGGATGGGTGGCAATCAGGATGATTGCCCACCTTCCAACGATTAACCTTGCTCAAGTTGCTTCACTAGTCGCTCCGCGTCGAGATGGAAGTCCGAGAAAACAATGCTACCGCCAGCGTCGATAACCGTAAACCACGGAGTTCCTCGTGTGCGGTAGTCTTCCATGAAGGTTGGAAACGGCGAGCCGGTCGGTTGCTCGTCGTGACCGAAAACGATAGGAAGCTCATACTTGAGCTGGTTCACGCGCAACTTCTCGAAGGTATTCTCATGCGTTCCTTCGAAGACGGTCTGGATCACTGCGAACCCCACGTCTTTTGAGCTCAACGCTGCATGCAACTTTTGTAGCGTCGGAAACCCATGCAAATGGCAACCTTGGCACCAATGCTGGAAGGCAAACAAGATTTTCGGGCCGGGCCCGATATCTGACAGTTTGAACGGCGCGATACTTTCCCCATCTTTGCCAATCCATTTTTGCACCCGCAGCTCAGGCGCTTGTCGTTCGATCTCGTTCATCTGATCCTCCAACCCCGATACAGAAGCTTAGTGGATGATCGCGCGTCGCGACGGTGCGCGAACGTCCGACCTTATTTTCCCTATTTCCTGAAGCCAGAATAGATCAGATCGACATTTCGTCCTTAATATACTCAAGCTGCCGGCGAGCGCGAACTGGGCAACCATGCGCTGGTGAGCCTTGAGCTTTGCACGCTGCCCATCCGTTTGAGAGCGAACCTGCAACTTCCGCTCCGCATACCGCAGATCAGCGTACGCAGCCTTGGGGTTATCTACCCTATAGCCATTGGGTATTGGGAATCATGCTGGCCTGACGCTATGTTCGATACGCGATTTTTTACGATGATAGAGCATCTGTATCTGATTTTTAGTCGATTGGCTTATTCGGCGGATGTGCGGGCAAATGCTTTACGCAGAGTACTGAAATGAAGGCCGGCTTCGGTCTGCCGTATCGAGCAAGAGGGGTCACTATGGTCACCAGAGGTTTCACCGGTCGCGGTTCAGGCGACCAGTCCGATCGGATTCCGCCAGGTCAGCATCTGGTGGAGGATTTCCCTGTTCTGTCGGCCGGCCCTACGCCGAGGGTAGAGCCCTCCGACTGGAAATTCACAGTCAAAATTGGTCCGAAGCCCGTCAAAACGTGGAATTGGGGCGAATTCAACACTCTACCAAAGACCCAGGTGACAAAGGATATTCACTGCGTCACCTCTTGGTCCAAACTGGATACCGTTTGGGAGGGTGTACTCATTGAAGACATCCTTGCAGATGCAGAGCTTGATCGGCCTACCGATTTCGTCTTGGCGCACTGCTACGATAATTATTCGACAAACGTCCCTCTGACGGATCTGCTTTCCGGGAAAGCGATGGTCGCCCTCAGTTATGCGGGCAAGCCACTTTCCCGCGATCATGGGGGGCCGGCGCGTCTTCTAGTGCCGCACCTTTACTTCTGGAAATCCGCCAAATGGGTGAATGCGCTGCAATTCACGACGCGTGACGAGGCCGGCTTTTGGGAGCTGCACGGCTATCACATCTACGGCGATCCGTGGCGCGAACAACGATACACCCATGACTGAAAACGAAGCGCAAGTCCGTTCGTGGCAATCATGCGTGATCGACGACATCATCCAGCAAACACCGAGTATCAAGAGCTTCTTCCTTCGGTTGAGCAAGCCGTTCGCGCACACCGCAGGTCAGCACGTCGATATCCGGCTGACCGCGCCCGACGGCTACAGTGCAATGCGCAGCTACTCGATCGCGTCATCGGCAGTTTCGACCCCGATCGTCGAGATAGCTATCGAGCGCATGCCGGATGCCGAAGTTTCGCCGTTTTTTCACGACATCGCGGCGATTGGTGACGAAATCGAAGTTCGCGGTCCGCTCGGTGGCCATTTCCTTTGGCCTGAGCCTGCCATAGATCCGGTTCTGTTGATCGGGGGAGGCTCCGGCCTCGTGCCGTTGATGGCAATGATCCGGCAGCGCCGCGCATTGGCCCAAGCCGTTCCGACAGCGTTGCTCCTGTCCGCACGAACCGCCGAGGACGTTCTCTTCTCAGAAGAACTTCATTGCATCGAAATCAGCGATCCGGCGTTCGTCCTGGCGCTCGCGATTACGCGCGAGAAACCGGTTCGCGCATCGGACTTTGCGCGACGGATCGACGGCATGATGGTCCAAGAAATTCTAACCAGGCTTCAGGGAAAGCCGACGCAAGTGTTCGTCTGCGGGTCTAACGGATTCGTCAACATCGCAACCGATAGCGCGCTGCTGGCGGGCTTGGACGCCTCCATCATCAAGACGGAGCGCTACGGGGGCTAGCGGCGCGAGCTATCTCACGTCGCGCCGATCGTAGACGTGCGCCCTGGGAAGCTTTGGCGATCAACGTGAACCGTTTTGCCGAACACAGTCTTCGTACCCCCCGGCCTCTAGAACGCCTTCGCTCGCGATACCTGGCTCGACATCAAGCTCAATTTGAAAGTTCCTGCACTATCCGTCGTCCTGATATGCTCGACCAGCATGATGGGCGATTCGAGCGGGACCGCTTCCGTCCCAATCGAGGCTCGGTTACCTTAGAGCATCGGCTCGGCGCTACAGGAGGCGCGTGCGGCCTCTGCCTGGCGGTGAAAGCACTTTGGGCCATGTCGCCTGGATAGCGGCCAATCGTCAGCATCTGCTCCGATGTCGGCCAAGGTGCAGTCGCCATCTTTGAACGCCGCGAATTGGAGATCAACGCCATGACAGCGATCCGCGTGCAACTGCCGGAGATGCAATATGACAACTGATGTATTGCTGTACACCACGAATTGGTGCCCGTTCTGCCGCCGAGCGAAGGCGCTCCTCAAGGAAAAGGGCGTGCGATGGAAGGAGCTCGATATTGAGGCGGATCCGGCTCACCGGCAGGCCATGGCGGAAGCGTCGGGGCGAAGCTCCGTGCCGCAGATCTTCATCAATGGCACCCTTATCGGTGGCTCCGATGAGCTATTCGCGCTCGATGTCAGAGGCGAGCTCGACAAACTTCTCGGGCGCAACCCGCCTGCCACCTGAGGAGGTGCGGCTTGGGGCAGCCAGCCCGCGAGCCTTCGCCGGTTGATGAATACAAAAGGAGAGTCCGTTGGTCTCAGCCATCTGGAAAGACACTACTATCGCCACAAGCGACGAAACAGTCATCGTCGAGGGAAATCACTACTTCCCACCGTCAGGAGTCGACCTGAGCCTGCTTGAGATGAGCCCGCACACATCTGTCTGTCCGATCAAAGGCGCCGCGCGCTTCTTTCATGTTCGCGCGGGTGACGCGCTCAACGTGAACGCCGCTTGGACCTATCCCGCCCCCACTCCGGATGCCGAGGGTATCCGGGATTACATCGCTTTCTGGAAAGGCGTGGACGTTGCCTAGCAGACTGGACGGACGACTTCGCTGATAGCCATGCGGGCGCCGACATCTCAATTATCCTGCCCACCCCGGGCCTCGTCGGCTGCAGGAATCTGCCCGGCACCTTAGCGCGACCCGGCACTGGCGGTCTCGCACCCGCCGCGCCTCTGTTCTATCAATAAGGATGGATGACATGGAGCATTCCGAGTTCGATGCCGCTTTCGCGAAGCTTGCGGAGGGATACAGAGAAGGGACTTATGAAGGCCGGCGTTTCAGCTTGATCGTCCGGCGATCTGGGGACGGACGTCGCAACAGTCTGTTCGCCAGGGAGTTGGACGGGACTGACATTGTCAGCTTCAACCTCTTCCGCGTTACATCAGATAGGACATTGTTGAAGCCGTGCGAAATGTCCGCCGAAAAGGTCGTAGCGTTCGTGCTGGAGTTCCGACCGGACACCTGACGGGCAGAAGAAGATCCCGGCCAACCGGCGCGCCTGCGACGGCCGGCTATCTAAGGCTGCGCAAGCCTATAGCCGCAGCTCATTGCACTTCGTCTGGCGAGGAATTCAACATCGATACGTCGCCATCCGCGGGGATATCGGTACAGGCGCCCGTGTAAGCCAGATTGAGAAATCCTAAGCGATGACTAACACCAATGACGCCACCCTTCCGACACATTCTATTCTTGAGGAATGCACAGCGATGGCTGTCGTCAACGCTCTGAAGATTATTCTGAAGAACAGCTACGCGATCTACCTTAAGACAAAAAATGCCACTCGGGCGCATCCCGCCCCTACTTCAGGGACTTTCACTTGCTTCTCGCTCTGTCACTCACAGCATCGGCACGCCCATGACGCATGGTATCCAGGCCTCATAATTTTCCCATATAACCTTCTTGTCTTTTGCGCACCCAGAAAGACTCGAGGCTTTAACTGGACAGATGAGCCCTCGAGGGTAGTGTTCACCTGATTGGCTTTCTCATATCTGATGTTGATTCGCACAGTGTGCCAACCAGGTGATAGTTTCAAAAAACCTGCGCTTCAGAGCGAATTAGACGATCTTCGATAAGAGCGATCCGCCTCAAAATCCAAAACATCTAACATTGTCCTAGAGCCATATTTGTACCTAGTACTATGGCGCTCCCATTAACACATTTGATGATGCACAGAAAACTTAGCTCATGATAGCTTTCAGCTAACAGCTATTCGGAAGCCCGAAAGGATTCAACCGTTTAAGCGTGAACCGTCGATTATAAATACTTTCGTAAGTTAGCTTTAAAGGACGCTTTTAGTCCTTGTAAATACGCATTACGACTCCACAGCTACCAAATCCATACGGCGCCAGCAACCATTAAAACACCCGACACTACTAAAACAATAGTAGAGGCGCGATTGCTGCCTTTCAAAGTATGACCAACACCCACATCCATAACTAGGTGTCGAATTCCGGCTACGAGATGATAAATAAATGAAGAGTATACCAACCAGAAACTAACTTTGCCGAAAGGTGAAGAAAAAATCTCCTTGACTTCATTAAAACCCTTTTCTGACTCCAACGATTTGCTCAGCATATACAGTATCAGTCCCAGAAAAATAAAGAGCATAATTCCTGAAATCCGGTGCAGAATCGATGTAAGCGCCGTGAGAGGAAGCTGAATGGTTCGAATATCAAGATTAACCGGCCGCTTTTTATTCATTTTGACTCCAGTCAACAATTCTAGTGGGGGATTTCAGTTTTCGATCTCATTCATCATAGCAGCTGTAACAAAAATAAAGAAGCATGGACGACTCTCAATGAGTTTATTTCGCTATGGTTTAGACTATGTTCAAATGGCGATTCAGCGTTTAATTGGTTTTGGGAAAAAAGAAGAGTTTAAGGAAATTTTGGCAATTTTAAGAAGGCAGAATCCTGATAGGATAAGGGTTCTGTGAAATTTGTCGTGTACAGAGAAATTCGGAAATTAATTGGAATATTTTGACCATTCTGATCTGTCGCATACAAGGTAATGAGATTAATACCCTTGACGGATCGGTGGTGTTTGCCTGACCAAAAATAGCTAACCAAGTCCATATGTTGACTATAGGGTTTATCTAAAACAGTATCATCAATACTGACTATAAGTTTATTATTATCAATATGTTGAATTGCTTCTTGATATAGGTCGTGAGGTGTGTAGTCTTCACGTTCTAGAAAGCGATTTACACTATCATGCGAGATGTTATAAGTCTCGGCAAGTTGTGTGCAGCTAATAGAGTTCGGTTCTGTCATGAGAAAGCCCATATAAATGGGTAATGTACAAGTTGCTGTAGAAGCATGTTTAATTCGTCTGATCACAGATACTTTATAAAGTATTTTAATACTTTTTTGAATCCGTCAATGCGTAAGTCCTATTAATCTAATAGAAATCATCTTCTATCGGCTTTTGCTAAATTGGAAAACATTAGCGAACAGCTGCAGAGAGTTTTAGCTAGTCATAATTCATAAAAAATATCGATTGTGTACTGTACTGTAATGTACTAAAATACGATACAGTACAGTACACAATAGAAAGTAAACCCATGGCAATCACTAAATCAGATGTGGCAAAAGCCATCGAATCCCTTGCAGCACAAGGCTCAAACCCAACTAACGATAATATCCTTGCGGTTCTTGGTAGCGGCTCAAAGACCACTATCAACAAATACCGCAAAGAGATCCTTGAAGAGCAACTGGCGGCAGCCGTTACTACGGCAAAAACTCTGAAAGATGCGGAACTTGTTACCGTGTCACAAGTCATTGCAACCCTATTGCAAGAACGGATTGATGCAGTACAAGGCGGATATGCGGAAACAGTGCAACAACTGGAAAAGCAGCTTGCAGATACCACAGAAAAACTGGAACAGGTGCAAATCAAACTTGATGAACAGATCAAACAAACTGATGACACCACCGACAAGCTGAAAGTCGCTCTTGCTAGTACAGATAAGGCAAAAGAAGACTACAACGCCTTGCAAGCCAAATATGAACAGCTACTCGAAAAATCAGGCTCGATCAAATATGTGGAATCACAACTCACTAATGCAAATGCACGGATAGCTGAATTAGAAAAACAGATTACAATGCAAAAAGATAAGTAACTGACGATGAAGGCTGACATGCTCCCCATTAAATCACTGGTTTAGTACGGAGTATGTCAACGCTCTTTGGGGGTTACATCATTCAAATTGCTAATTCGCTATGACTGCCTAAGCGAACTAATTTCAAAATTAGTAGTTCACCTTCTTCTGTTTTCTTATAGATTAAAACGAGATCAGGTTTGATATGGCAATCACGATGACCTACCCAATTACTGACCAAAGCATGGTCACGATACTTTTCAGGCAAGGCTTCATCAGCTTGCAATAATTCTAAAACAGTTTGTAGTTCAGCATCTAATGTATTTCGATGCTGCCCTTTTTTCTCACGTTTATAGTCTTTCTTGAATGCTGATGTGTACTTAATCGTCCGCATTTAGATCAGCCATCAAATCTTTAACAGAAGTGAAGCTCTTTGCTTTGCTTAGATCTTCTTCCATTGCAGCAATGGTTTCAGGATTGGGCTGCCAAATTTCAAAAGGCAGAGCCTTTTCTTTCGCTATCTTGGTTAACAGCAAGCGAACTGCATCTGAGACAGTTAAGCCCATTGTTGCAAGAACTTCTGTTGCTTCATGCTTAATGTTTTCGTTAATGCGAGTAGTGACTAGTGCATTTGAAGCCATGTTAAGCTCCTATGATTAACATTGTTAATCACACTATATTCTTAGATGAAGAAAAGTTCAATTCGTATAACCGCCATTATGTTAAATGGATGGTGAATTGGTGGAAAATTCCTGTTTTTATAATTGCGAATAAGAGTTTTTATGTTAAATCATAATCCTAATGTATTAGTGTAATAAAATCTTATAGTTAATAATTATCTAATAAATCAATTAGATGTGCTTTTATGTTAGTCCATTCACTTTTGATAATACTGTACATTACGGTATCTCGAGTTGTACCATCTTTACGTAAAGCATGACCTCTAATTATCCCATCCTTTTTTGCGCCCAATCTTTCAATTGCTCGCTGACTTTTAATATTAAAAATATCAGTGCGAAGTCCAACCGTCTCAATATTTAACTGTTCAAAAGCAAATTGTAGTAATAGCAACTTACATGTCGTATTGACATGCGTACGCTGCACTGATTTTGCATACCAGGTATAACCTATTTCTAAGCGTTTCACGTTCAAAAGAACATCATGATAACTAGTTGTACCTAGAATTTTCCCAGAGTTTTCTTCAATGACAACAAATGGATAACGTGTACCTTCCTGTTTTTGTATTAGAGCTGTTTCAATATATTGATGAACCTCAGAATAATGTGGTGTTGATGTCACTCTTAACTTCCATAGCTGACCATCTTTACATGCTTCCATAAGCCCACTTTCATGTTCAAAAGATAAGGGAATTAAACGGATATTACTTTTATTCAAAACAACATGATCAAATAATTCTAATTCTTTCACAATACTTTCCCTTTACGACATTTGAGCTGAATACAAGTGGTTCTATTGAGTTAATAATTTCTAAAATTAACATAATACACCTTATACGAAATAAAAAATGGGAGCCTTAAGCTCCCATTTTTTAAGTAATTTTTTCAAATAAGGCTTGGGTGAGCATCTAAAATTCGAATCAATGTAGCTGCTGGTCCAGTTGGATAGCGTCGT
>NZ_BPPH01000034.1:0-24630 GCF_021602765.1 Acinetobacter sp. KAM396 | reverse complement strand
AGAAGAAATTATTTAGACCAATCATCAAAGACTTCATTGATGACTTTATTCTCGATAAAAATCATCTGCTACCACAGAGAATCTATAAATGATAGTGCGTAAGTCCTATATAATTACAAATGTTCAAGATTGTGCATAATTAAGCTATCTATTGCTAAAAAGGTTACTTTTATGGATCCGTCGCCGTGCGCAGGTCTACTTTATATTTCGATTTCTGCTAACTATCTCGGAGATATGAACTGATGGAGTTTTTATTAGATCCGGGAATATGGGTTGGTTTAATTACACTTATTATTCTAGAAATCGTATTAGGTATTGATAACCTAGTCTTTATTGCAATTCTTGCAGAAAAATTACCCCCAGAACAGCGTGATAAAGCCCGTGTCATTGGCTTATCTTTAGCGTTGCTTATGCGTTTAGGATTGTTATTTGCAATCTCTTGGTTGGTTACTTTAACCGAACCGTTAATTACCATATTTGAAAAAACCTTCTCAGGGCGTGACCTTATTCTTTTGGGAGGTGGTTTGTTCCTCGTCTATAAGGCTGTAGGAGAACTGCATGAGAAGATGGAAGGTAAACCCGAAGTCAAAGTCACGACCAATGTGGTTTATGCAGGTTTTACCGCAGTTGTTGTACAAATTATTATTTTAGATGCAGTTTTCTCTTTAGACTCAGTCATTACCGCAATTGGTATGGTCGACAACATCTATGTGATGATGGTTGCGATGATGGTTGCAATGTTGGTGATGTTATTTGCATCTAAGCCATTAACTGCTTTTGTAAACCGTCATCCAACAGTGGTGATTTTGTGTTTAAGCTTCTTATTGTTAATTGGTATCAGCTTAATTGCAGAAGGTTTTGGTTTTCATATTCCTAAAGGCTATATCTATTCGGGTATTGGTGTTGCGATCGCAATTGAAGCATTTAACCAATTTGGTCAGCGCAATGCTGCCAAGCATGAAGCAAAAATTCCGTTACGTCATCGTACTGCAGATTCAATTTTAAAATTGATGGGTGGTCGAGTTGAAACTAGTAGCCCTGATTTGCATAACGAAGCACAAGAAGCGTTTGCAGATGAAGAGCGCTACATGATTGGTGGTGTCTTAACATTGGCAGAGCGTTCAGTCGCATCAATTATGACGCCACGTAGTCAAATTTCATGGGTCAATATTGAAGATTCACCTGAACAAATTCGTGAACAGATTTTATCTGTACCACACAGCTTATTTCCAGTGTGTCGTGGTAGTTTAGATAAAGTCATTAGTATTGTACGTGCAAAAGAGCTGTTGGATGTCTTAGATGAAGAAGAAGAGCTCAAAGCTTTAATTAAACGTCAGCGTCCAATTTACATTTTTGAAAAAATGAAAGTGATTGATGCGATCAATACGTTGCGTACTTCTAAAGGTTCTTTGGTTTTAGTCAGTGATGAGTTTGGTAATGTTCAAGGTTTGATCTCGCCACTGGATGTGTTTGAAGCGATTGCAGGTGAATTCCCTGATGCAGACGAGCAGTTGGATTTGGTTAAAATCAATGACAATGAATGGAAAGCAACAGGTATGTTGGATTTATACCAGCTTGAACTTGAATTGGGTATGATGGATCTGATTGAAGAAGATGCAGGTTATATTAGTGTCGCAGGGTTGATTTTAGATAAAACCCAAGGCGAAGTTCAGGTAGGTACGCAGTTGGATTATCAAGGTGTGCACTTTGAAGTGACAGAACTTGAGGACAACCGTATTAAAACTGTGTTGATTCGATTACGCTAATTGCCAAACATAAAATCTATCATTTAAAAAAGCTCTGCTGAAATAGTGGAGCTTTTTTTATGGCGCAATAAAAAGATGGTGATATTCCATTCTGAAAATTTGTATCAACAACAAATCTCGATTTTAAAAGTTGAACATGAGCAGCGTTTAATATGGAATAAAAAGAAGCAACTAAACAGGATTACAAATTTGGTTGCTTAAACAGAGAAAAACAAAAAGCGAGAAACTAAAACCACAAAATGTCTAATTTGTAGGTGACGTCATCACTGAAAATTAAACTGCCAATTGATTTGCAATCACATCCCATAAATTTTGATGTGATTTTTTAAACATTGCCATGTGACCAATGGTTTTATGTTGATAACGCTCTGGTTCGAGTTCAATCATACTGGTCGGTGCTTGAGGATAGAGACGCAGTAAATCTTGTACATTGGCTTTGGTGGCAATTTCATCATCCGAACTCCAAATAGAAGTAATTGGGCAGCGAATGTCATCGTGATAATGCTCTGTAACTGTTTTACCAACGGCATTGATCACATAACCAGGCTTGCTACAAAATTGTGCCCATTGTCGAGCCACATTTTTAGGTAAGTTTTCACCCATACCAATTGCATTGGTTGGACCATAACCATGTGTAATTCTAGCAAGGGGGAAAATAAGATTAAACATCACTGGAGCTAGTAGGCGAGTACGACCTTTCAGACCTTTTGTGTGGCCTGTAGAGCCAGATACAGCGACTACTTTTGCCACTTTATGATATTCAGGATTAATCCCTAGTAATTGTCCGCCTGCACTATGTCCCAATAAAACGACCTGTTCGGCTTGTGTTTTTTGCAGTAAAGTATTGACTGCTGCAGGAATATCCAACTGCCCCCAATCAACAATGCTGGCTTGACATTGTTTTAATGGTTCATGCAATGAATCACCAATACCACGAAAATCAAAACACAGCACAGCATAGCCTTGTTCATTTAACCATGTGGCAAAAGCGTGATAAAAACTTTTGGTAATGCCTGTTGCGGGACAAATCAAGACAGGTAGACGCTGTGCTTGCGTATATTGATTTGGATAATAACGGGCAGCTAGAGTATAGCCATCTGCACAAATAATATTTAAGCTTTCAAAAGTGCTCATAATGTTTTTAAAAATGATAAGAATAAATTTAATTTACACGAGTTCTAAAAAGAAACTTGCGTTAATTCTGACTCTAAAGTCAAGCAGAGTAGTCTGTGAGTGTAGTTAAATAGCGCATGAAAAATAAAAAGAGTGTTCAACATGGAAAGTTTATCTTTGGCAGTGCGCCTTGCGATTATCTTTAGTGGCATATTTTTGTGGGTGGGGATGCTTACAGGCGTGTGGAAATATTGGCAAATTCGTGCTTCTGCCCAAGCGCGTGCGCATTATTATGTGGATATTGCACATCGCAGTAGTTTGTTATATGCGCCTGCGAGTTTAATTTTAGCGGTCTTGGCTTATTTTTGTATTTGGGATACGACTATTATTTTAATTTGTGTCATTCTAAATTTAATATTTTTCAGTTTTTCTATTCTGAGTTATATCTTGCATGGATTGCTCAAAGACACCACCAATCAATTTAAACAACCGCATAAAATTGCAGCATGGATATTACCAAGTTGGTGCATGAGTTTGGTAATGCTGTTATTAATTATCGCTGAATTGGGTGGGACTAGTGTGTTATTGCTCGGTGCAATCTATGGATTGTTGTAATTCTAATTGCTCAGTTTAATTTTTTATTAGGGGGGAGATTCTGAGTTGTTTGCCGTTAAGGGGTGAGTAGAATCTATTTGATGAGTTTGGCGGCAGAGGAGTGATCCATCTGCCGCAAAGTGAAAGTGAAAAAAAGCTAAAATGAATGGGTGTTCGGGTAAAAATTAATGAATTTCTACGTTTTTATGTTTACGAAACTTTTGGTCAATAGATGTCCAAATCGCAAAGGCTATACATACCAATAAGCCATATAAAAAATAGGTTGGTTTCAAATTGCCTTGAATTGAGCCTTGTAGCAATAGGGTCAGCATTAGTGCAAAAGTGGTGCTTAAAAAAGTAACTAGATTGTGGTTAGCCTTCAGAGCGTTAATGAAGACTTGCGTATTGAAATGTGAAAACATCTCCATCCCTCCTTATTATAAATTACTAAAATCAGAGCGTTTTAGTCAGATTGGTTATATTGTTCTACCTTATTTTGGAAACTATTTCAAGTCCTTATAATCATATTTTGATAAAAAACATCATTTCTGTAAGAAATATCACTATTTACTATCATTTATATAAAAAATAATAAAAATTAGCGCGTTTTTTAAGTCATATAAATAACATTACAATGGTACTTGCATATTTTATGCCAGCTATTTTTGAAGGCGACTATACGACTTTAGCGTTAATTTGAGATGTGTTTAAGATTGGTGAATGATTCATATTGTTTTATTTTTTTATTGAAAATATTTTAATTTCAATTCTTTATTATTCCTAAAGATTAATGGAATGTGTTCTGTTCCTTGCTTATATATTGTAAAAAAAGACAGCTTTGGTCAAAGAAACAATAAGTGTGGGTTTGGGTAAAACCTGACAATTATTGTCTAACTTAAATTCGTATTTGGATAAAACACGCCTTTAATACAATGCAGCTTCAAAATAGAGCGCAACTTGAAAACATAGCCTAGCTCGAGATGCGTAATGGTTATTTTTTCATTTGATCACGTATTGCAGCGAATACAAAAATCAGCAATGCAGGAAACAACCAAGCGAGGTTTTGTTCGCTCAGCGGTAAATTGGTCAGTGTGGTTGGCAAAAATCTGGCTAAGTCTGCGGCCTTCATCGCATCAATGATGCCAAAGAGCAATGCAACTGCGGCAGTTGGTGCAATCACACGGGTTGGAATACGGAACAATCCCCAAAAAAAGCTGAGTAAAATGACCACAATTGCAGGTGGATAAATCGCACTTAAAATAGGCACTGAAACTGCAATCAGCTTGGTGAGTCCAAGGTTAGAAATGACAAAAGCAAAGCCCACTAAAATAAATACCCAACGGCGGTAGTGAATTTTAGTAATTTGTTCAAAATATCCTGCACATGCGCATGTTAGTCCAATCGCAGTAACCAAGCAGGCAATAAAAATCATTGCAGCTAAAAATACCGAGCCAAATCCGCCAAAGGCATGTTGTACATAGGCGTGTAAAATTATCGCACCATTACTGGCATTGGCTGCAACATCATGACTGCCCATTCCCAGTTTAAATAGACTCAGATAAACTAAAGTTAAACCCACCCCTGAAATTAAACTTGCCCAAACGGCATAGCGGGTGACGAGTTTTTTGTCAGTCACCCCGCGTGAGCGAATCGCATTAATGATAACAATGCCGAATACCAATGCACCTAAAGTATCCATGGTGAGATAACCATTTATAAAGCCTTCAGATACAGGACTGTTCACATAATTGTGAATTGCAGGTGAAATTGTACCTGTCGGAATAATAAAGGCAGTGATGCCTAAAATGAGTAATGACAAAATTTTAAGTGGAGAAAGCACATACCCCACTGTGTCTAAAATTTTGTGTGGATACAGTGAAATCAGCATCACCAAAGCAAAATAAACGGAGCTATATACGAATAAGGCGCTCGTGGAATCGCCAAAATAGGCTGAAAAACCAATTTCATAAGATACTGTTGCTGTACGTGGCGTGGCGAAAAGCGGACCAACTGCTAAATAACAGATGACTGTTAAAATTAAGCTCGCGGTTTTGCCTAAAGGCGAACTTAAAATTTGTATAGAACCTTCAACACGTGACAACGCCATAATGGTAATCACGGGTAAGCCAACGGCGGTAATGAGAAAACCGAGCGCAGCAAGCCAGACCTGTTCGCCCGCTTGTTGTGCCACGATAGGCGGGAAAATAATATTACCTGCACCAATGAATAGTGCAAAGGTCATAAAACCCAAGGCAATAGTATCCCGTGTGCGTAAATTCGTCATGGGAGAGAAAATGAGGTGTAAACAAAAGAAAGCGATTTTAGTAGATCGAGCTCTAATTTTCTAATTGATTTTACGTGTTGTATTCATAGTTTATATGGTATGTGTGTTTTTGCTGTTGTAATCTTCAATATAAAAAATTAGATAACTTGCTGTTTATTAAGATACTTTTTAAAAAGAACTGATCCCGATAATATGGTTTGCTGATCTGGTGTGAGTTTTAATTGCGATTTTAAAAGGTTGGTTTTTAAACAAAAACTGTTGGTTACATGAAGATGGATACATGTTTGGCAACTGAAGCGGATTTTACAAGCTGAAAGGGCTATAATCTTAGGCTTCAGGTTAGGAGTTCATCATGCGCGCCCTTAGAGTCAGTATTAAATCAGAGCAAGATATCGAGAAATTACGCATTTCGGGGCGTTTGGCGGCTCAGGTTTTACAGATGATTGGTGAACATGTCAAACCGGGTGTCACAACAGCATATTTAGATGATTTGTGTCACGATTATATAGTAAATACCCTAAAAGTAATTCCTGCCAATGTGGGTTATCACGGTTATACCAAAACCACCTGTATTTCACCGAATGAAGTGGTCTGTCATGGTATTCCATCAACCAAAACTGTCCTTAAAGATGGTGACATCATTAATATTGATGTGGCGGTGATTAAAGATGGTTTTTATGGTGATACCAGTCGTATGTACTACGTGGGACAGGTGAAACCCGAAGCCAAAAAACTGGTGGATACCACTTATGAGGCGATGCATGCAGGCATTCATGCAGTGAAACCAGGTGCGACTTTGGGGGATATCGGCTATGCCATTCAAAGTGTGGCGCATCGTGAAGGCTATAGCATTGTTCGTGAATATTGCGGACATGGTATTGGAAGGGTCTATCACGAACAACCAAGTGTGCTGCATTATGGTCAGCCTGGACAAGGTTTGGTGCTTGAAAAAGGTATGGTATTTACCATTGAGCCGATGGTGAATGCAGGTAAAGCACGTGTGAAAGAGCTGAAAGACGGCTGGACGGTGGTGACTACTGATCAATCGCTTTCTGCACAATGGGAACACATGGTTGCCGTGACTGATACTGGTTTTGAAGTGTTATCACCGTGGCCAGAAGGTACGGGGAGTTATCCTGAAATTTGATACGCGAATGCTTTCAAGTTAAGACTGCTAGATAAACATTAGACTTTAGTTTTAAACACCTTGTTAGAAAATAATCAATCCCTATAATTTAATTCAAAGATACTTGCTGTAGTTTCTTTGTTTTAACTTTCTTATTTTAGATTGTAATTTTCAAAGCTTATCTGTCTTAGATAAGCTTTTTTTTCTGTTGAGTATCTGAAATCCTGTGGCACTGTACTAACGAATGGTCAGTTTTTCGACCAAATAGTCAATAAATACACGTACAGCAGGTAATAAACCCCTGCGTGAAGGGTAGACGACGTGGAAAATGCCGTGAGGCGCATGCCAGTCGGATAAAACGCGAACTAATTCACCCGACGCAACATAATCTTCAACAATAGTGTCAGGCAATAGCACAATGCCGCAATTTTGTCGTGCCAATTGCGCCAACATCATTAAGTCTGAACCCATAACCGTAGGATTGACCTTAATTTTTTTTGGTTGCTGCTGTTGGTTATGTACGACCATGAATTGATCTAAATGCTCATCTGACATGCTTAAAATTTTATGCTGACTTAAATCTTCAGGTTTTTTCAAATCACCAAATTCGTTTAAATAAGCTTGACTGGCAAATAAATGTTGTTCGATTTTACTGAATTTTCGAATCACCAAACTCGGATCATCGTCTAGATTGGAGCGGACACGCAGTGCAATATCAATCCCTTCGTTGACGATGTCGACACGACGGTTGCTGACAATTAGCTGTACTTTAATTTCAGGGTAGGCTTTCAAAAATTCAGGCAAAATTTTGGCAATTTCATTTTGCGCAATTGAAACAGGTAAGCTGACTTTAATCACACCCCTTGGTTCAATGCTTAAATGATCGACCAAATTGTGTGCGGCTTGGGCAGCATTCATCATCACTTGCGCATGACGATACACATTCATACCAATTTCTGTGACTGCAAAATGACGTGAACTGCGTTGAATTAAGCGTACGCCTAAGCGTTCTTCTAGGTTGTGTACGCGTCGGCTAAGTTTGGATTTTGGAATATCGGTGGCGCGTTCTGCTGCACTAAATCCACCGTGTTCGACCACTTGGGCAAAGCAATAAAAATCATCCAAATCTGTAAGCATGAATAAATTCCATTTGTGCAACAATACTTAAATTAAAGTTTTATCGTTGCATGTTGTCAATCTTTAATCATGCTTTGTTGCTGTGCTTTTTGCAGAATATCTAAAACTTGTCGGTATTCTTCTAAACGAGCTAAATCACGTGCTGTAGGATTGGGAATCCGCGCTAAATTCATGTTGTCTTTCACATCTGCAATTTTTACGGCACACGCAAGCGGGTTTTGTGCAGTACGCATAGCCGCTTGGACACGAGTTTCATGTGGCAGTTTGGTGAGCGCCTGAATCGCTTGAATAATATGCGTTTGAAATCCTAAATTTTGAAGGTCTTGTGCTGTGGTGTGGGTATCTTCAAGAATGTCGTGCAGGACGGCGACAATTTGCTGATCAGGCTGCTGTAACTGCAACATTACCCGTAAGGGATGCAAAATATATGGCTGATCACCTTTATCTAGTTGTCCTGCATGTAGTTGTACTGCAAGTGTAATTGCATTTTCTAGAGTTGACATAAGTACAATTAAAAAATTTTCTATGATTATAAGCTGTACTTAGCGCAAAATATAGAAATTGCTTGTTATGATGCAAAACAGACTTCCTATTTATCTATTTTATATTGGTGATACTGCTCTATGCCATATCAACTCATTGAACTGAATACGCCTGCAACTGAAAATTTGCTTTGCCCACATTGCCAACATGCTGTCATTGACTGGGCAGAAGAACAATATATTCAGCCTTGTGAACATACTTTGTTTGTCGCAATGGATTTGGGTTTTGAATATGCCTCAGATGTGTTTGAACAAAGCATGCCACGCAGCGTCGATGAAATTCATGCACATGATGATCAATTAGATATGTGGCAAGAACTGACTTCGAGCCGCTATCCCCAATATATGATTTATAAAACGGATTTAGGCGTGCAAGGTTTATCACGCTATGTCGGATTTACCGTTGCTTAATTGCACTTCATTTGAGAATGAAAGATATAAAAAAGAGGGAAATTCAACAGCTGAATTTCCCTCTATGGTGATGATGAATTGCCAACAGATTTAGATATTTGATTCGCGCTTAGCCCTCAATATCTTCTTCAATTTCATCGTCAGCACTGTCCATTCCTAACTCTTTGAGTTTTCGCGTTAACGTATTACGGCCCCAACCGAGTAGCTCAGCGGCATGACGTTTACGTCCACGGGTTTGTTGTAGTGCGGCATTAATCAAAGTGCGTTCAAACATTGGAATTGCGATATCTAGAAGTTTCATTTCGCCATTTTTTAGCTTTTGTACTGCCCATTGCCCAAGTAATTCATCCCAATGCTGCATAGATACCCGTTCTGCCACATGAAGCGCAGAATGCTCAGCTAATTTTTCAATAGGAATTTGCTTGAGTTCAGTTGGTAAATCTTCAGGATAGACTTCACGTCCTGTAATCATTACTGTAAGCCAGCGACAGGTGTTTTCCAGTTGGCGCACGTTACCTTGCCATGGCAATTGCTGCATATACTCGACTGTTTCAGGACGTAATATTTTAGGACTTACACCTAGTTCTTTGCCTGCACGTGCCAAAAAGTGCTGTGCTAACATTGGAATATCTTCACTGCGATGCGCCAATTTAGGGATATGAATCCGAATAACGTTTAGACGATGATATAAGTCTTCACGGAAACGTCCATCCTGTACCAGTTTTTCCAAATCCTGATGCGTTGCTGCGACAATTCGCACATCTACTTTGACAGGAATATGCCCACCGACCCGATAAAATTCACCATCTGCCAATACGCGCAATAAACGGGTTTGGGTTTCAAAAGGCATATCGCCAATTTCATCTAAAAACAGGGTGCCGCCGTTGGCTTGTTCAAAACGGCCCTGACGTTGTGTATTTGCACCTGTAAATGCCCCTTTTTCGTGTCCAAAAAGTTCGGTTTCAATCAAATCTTTAGGAATGGCAGCCATATTCAGGGCAATAAAAGGTTTGCTGCTACGTGGTGAGTGGCGATGCAGTGCATGCGCCACCAATTCTTTCCCTGTACCTGATTCGCCATTAATGAGCACAGTAATGTGTGATTGAGATAAACGACCAATCGCACGAAACACTTCCTGCATGGCAGGTGATTCACCAATAATTTCTGTCGATTGAATTGGCTGTACTGTAGACTTTGCAGATTCTTGTTGTTGTAATTTGGTGATATGTAAAATTGCACGATTGACTAAAGCAAGTGCTTCATCAATATCAAAAGGCTTGGGTAAGTATTCAAATGCACCAGTTTGATAGCTAGATACTGCCGATTCTAAATCGGAGTGTGCTGTCATAATAATTACAGGTAAGTCAGGATAACTGGTTTTGACTTTGCCAAGAAAAGTTAAACCATCAATCCCAGGCATACGAATGTCGGTCAAAATTACATCGGGTGCATCTTGGTTTAACTCATCTAGTGCAGACTGTGCTTCTTCAAAACTGGTAACTTCAAAACCTTCTTCTCTAAAAGTTTTTTCAAGTACCCAGCGCATTGCACGGTCATCATCAATCACCCAAATTTTATTTCGCGACATGACTCGCCTCCCAAGGTAAATATAAGCTAAATACTGTTTTTCCTGGAATAGATTGACATTCAATCATTCCGTTATGTTGATGCATAATATTTTGTGCGATGCTTAAACCAAGTCCTGTACCGTTTGCGCGTCCAGTCACTAACGGATAAAACACAGACTCTAAGATGTCTTCAGGTACGCCTGGGCCGTTATCTTCAATATCAACACGTACGGTGGAACGATTCAGCACACCATTAATGGTGACCAAGCGTTGAATACGGGTTCTTAAAATTAATTCAGGTCGATGCTCAACAAAGAAATCAGGTTGTTCGGTCATGGCTTGAACTGCATTGGCACAAATATTCAGCATGACTTGAATCAATTGATCGCGGTCTGCCATAACTTCGGGTAAAGAAAGGTCATAGTCGCGGATAATATTTATTTTGTTTTTAGTTTGATTGACAATCAGGCTGCGTACCCGCTCTAAAGGCTCGTGAATATTGACCGGTTCATAGCTTGGAAGTTGGCGTGAACCGAGCATGGTGTCGGCTAAGTTTCTTAAACGATCCACTTCGCTAATAATAATGTCGGTAAATTCATCATACTTCGAGTCATTTAAACTTCGCGCTAAGAGTTGTGTCGCACCACGAATTCCTGCAAGCGGGTTTTTAATTTCATGTGCTACACCACGAATCAATTGACGCGCGACTTGATGCTGCTGAATAAAGTTTTCTTCTTTGGAAATTTTGAGCATCCGATCAATCGGATTTAATTCAATTAGCAAAAGTGGATGATACGGCTTGCCTGCGTTTAACTGTGATGCAGTGTAATCGACATGAATGTCTTTAAAATTGACGTTAATGGTTGCTTCACGGCGAGTGTAGGGCTGACCTGTTTTAATGGTATTTAGAAACGCCTCTTGAGTATTGAACTCATCATCAGGCGTGTGCAGCAAATTTAAAACAGGTTGCCCTGAAGCCCGAATTAAACTGATATCAAATAAAGCTTCACAAGATGAGTTTAAATAAAAAATATTCAGGTCACGATCAACCAGTAAAATTGCAGTGCTAAGGTTATCCACCAAAAGACGGTAGTCAATGCGCTGGGTCTGATCCATTCGTGAATGCTTCCTGTATGAAATATTGTGCAAGGGCATTGTCATATGTCAGCCATGTTCCAAAGTAGGATCGAATTGAGGCGAATTAAGCAAAATGCACGCCAACTTTTCATTTTTAGTGCATTCATCACCGAAGAATCGGAAAAATGCGCAGGAACTGGACTGAATTTTTAAGATATAACGGAGAACTGAAACACTGTAAATGAAAATGCATTAAAATGGTGCATTACTTACATCATTTAGCCTGAATGGTTGTATTTTGGTGCATTATGCAAAGAGTCGGCTATTTCTCTATTTTTATGCAAAGAAAAGTCATACAATACGCGCATTCTAGTGGAGTGCAGATTCTATGAAATCCCCCAAAGTCGGTTTTGTTTCTTTAGGTTGTCCTAAGGCATTGGTAGATTCCGAACGAATTTTAACTCAGTTAAAAACTGAAGGTTATGATGTCGCATCTGATTATGAAGGTGCTGACTTAGTTGTTGTCAATACATGTGGTTTTATTGAATCTGCAGTACAAGAGTCTTTAGATGCGATTGGCGAAGCCATGAATGCCAATGGTCGTGTCATTGTGACGGGTTGCTTGGGTAAAGATGAAGATAAAATTCGTCAAATGCATCCGAATGTACTCAAAGTTACGGGTGCAGCGGCTTATCAGGACGTGATGGAAGCGGTGCATCAATATGTTCCTGAGCCACCAAAGCATAATCCATTTATTGATTTGGTACCTGAACAAGGCATTCGTTTGACGCCTAAACATTATGCCTATCTTAAAATTTCAGAAGGTTGTAACCATCGCTGTACTTTCTGCATCATTCCAAGCATGCGTGGCGATTTGGTTTCGCGTCCTGTGGGTTCGGTGTTAGAAGAAGCTGCGGCGTTAAAACGTGCAGGCGTAAAAGAAGTATTGGTGATTTCGCAAGATACTTCTGCTTACGGTGTAGATACCAAATACAAATTAGACTTTTGGAATGGGCAGCCTGTTAAAACCAAATTCTACGATATGTGCGAAGCTTTAGGGCAATTGGGTATTTGGGTGCGCTTACACTATGTCTATCCATATCCGCATGTGGATGCTGTGATTGACCTAATGGCGCAAGGTAAAATTTTGCCTTATTTGGATATTCCATTCCAACATGCCAGCCCGAAAGTATTAAAGTTGATGAAGCGACCTGCGCACAGCGAAAACACCTTAGAGCGTTTAAAACTCTGGCGTGAAAAATGCCCTGAGCTGGTGATTCGCTCAACCTTTGTGGTGGGTTTCCCAGGCGAAACTGAAGAAGATTTCCAAATTTTGCTTGATTGGCTAAAAGAAGCGCAATTAGACCGCGTGGGTTGTTTTACATACTCACCTGTTGAAGGTGCGGCAGCAAATGATTTGCCTGATCATGTTCCAGAAGAAGTCAAGCAAGAACGCTATGAGCGTTTTATGCAGGTGCAGCAAGAAATTTCAGCAGCTAAACTGCAAAAACGTATTGGTCAAACCATGACTGTGTTGGTAGATGATTTGGAAGAAGAGTTTCCAGTTGCAGTGGCACGTTCTTATGCAGACGCGCCAGAAATTGATGGCAATGTCTTTGTAGAAGATATTGACAAGAGCGTGATTAAAGCAGGTGATTTACTTGAAGTTGAAATCACCGATGCCGATGAATACGACTTATTTGCCAAGCTGATTCAGGTCAAATCTGCATAATGCTTTGCAGATTTGGCTTCCAAGCTACAAGCCATACAGATTGTAAAAAATTAAAGTTAAGAATTTAGAATTGGAGTAATGACAATGTTAGATTCAAAAAAGCCACGTTATGCACGTATCTTGTTGAAACTATCGGGTGAAGCGCTTGCGGGTAATAAAGACATGGGGATTGATGCGCAAGTGCTCGATCAAATGTCTTTGGCGATTGCACACTTGGTTGGTTTAGGTGTGGAAGTGGGTATTGTTGTCGGTGGTGGTAACTTATACCGCGGCAGCCAATTACAAAAAGATGGTTTGGTTGGCCGTGTAACAGGCGACCAAATGGGGATGTTAGCAACGGTGATGAATGGTTTAGCCATGCGTGATGCTTTGGTGCGCCGTAACATCAAGACCCGTTTAATGTCGGCATTGCCTATTGGTACAGTGGTTGAGTCATACTCAAGCCGTGATGCGATTCGCCACCTGACGCAAGGTGAAGTGTGCGTATTTGTTGCGGGTACAGGCAATCCATTCTTCACCACAGATACTGCAGCGTGTTTACGTGGTATCGAAATTGAAGCTAACTTGATTTTAAAAGCGACCAAAGTTGATGGCGTGTATAACAAAGATCCAAGTAAATACGAAGATGCGGTGAAATACGACACACTTAGCTTTGACCAAGTTTTAGATGAAAAATTAGGTGTGATGGATTTAACCGCAATTTGCTTATGCCGCGACCACAATGTGCCGTTGCAAGTTTTTGATATGAATAAAGCAGGTGCTTTGCTTTCTGTAGTGATGGGCGAAAAAGAAGGAACTCACGTTACGAACTAATGTACGTGAGCCACAAAGCTCTTTATACTACGGTCTAATTTAACCCTATATTTTGACTCAAATTTTAGAATACAGTAAGGAAGATCTTATGATTAACGATCTTAAAAAAGACAGCGAAGAACGTATGAGCAAGACTTTAGAGTCTTTAGAACATGGTTTTGCCAAAGTACGTACAGGTCGTGCACATCCATCAATTTTAAATGGTGTGATGGTTTCTTACTACGGTTCCGATGTGCCACTTAACCAAGTAGCCAACATTGGTGTAGAAGATTCACGCACCTTATTGGTTCAGCCATTTGAGCGTTCAATGGTGTCTGCAATTGATAAAGCAATTCGTGAGTCAGATTTGGGTTTAAACCCAATTACAGCCGATGCAATTCGTGTACCGCTTGCAGCATTGACTGAAGAAACCCGTCGTGACATGCAAAAAGTTGCGCGTTCTGAAGCAGAAAATGCCAAAGTTGCCATTCGTAACATCCGTCGTGATGTATTGGGCGACATCAAAGCATTATTGAAAGAAAAAGAAATTTCTGAAGATGATGAACGTCGTGCAGCAGATGACATTCAAAAAATCACAGACAAATACGTTGCAGAAGTAGACAAGCGTCTTGCTGCAAAAGAAGCTGAGTTGATGAAGGTCTAATCAATGACCAAATCGGAAGACAGCGCGTCTTTGCCAAAACATGTTGCCATCATTATGGATGGCAACAATCGTTTTGCAAAAAAAAATCAAATGCAAAAAGGGGAAGGACATCGCTCTGGTAAAGATGTACTTGACCCGATTGTTGAACATTGTAGAAAAAAACACATTCAAGCTTTAACCGTTTTTGCTTTTTCGAGTGAAAACTGGAATCGTCCGCAGTTTGAAGTGGATTTACTCATGCAATTGCTGGAAACCACAATTCATGAGCAATTACCACGCATGGAAAAATTCAATATTGCCTTACGTTTTATTGGTGACCGTTCACGTTTGTCGCCGCATTTGCGTGAGTTAATGTTGCATGCCGAACAAAGGACTGCTAATTTCAACAGCATGACACTCACAATTGCTATTAGTTATGGTGGTATGTGGGATATGGCACAAGCTGCAAAACAAATTGCAGCAGATGTTGTGTCGCATAAAATTGATATTGAACAGATAGATACACAACTTTTTGGTCAATATGTCAGTCTGGCAGACCTACCACCTGTCGATCTGTTGATTCGTACAGGTGGCGATTTTAGATTGTCCAACTTTTTACTTTGGCAAGCTGCGTATGCTGAATTGTATTTTACCCAAACCTTGTGGCCTGAATTTAGCATAGAAGAATTTGACGATGCACTAGCAGTATTTGGTGGTCGTGAACGCCGTTTTGGTAAAACTTCTGAGCAAATTCAACAAGAGAAAATTGAGAATTAATACATGTTAGAGCGGATTATTACCGCATTGGTATTGGTTGCTGTGGTTTTGAGTTGCATGTTTGCAACTCAGTCGCACTATCCAATGTTTATGCTGATGATTGTTGCAGCAGGGGTTGCAGGCTATGAGTGGTTTAAACTCATGCCAAGAAAAACGAAATACGTCCTCAAGCCTGTGGCTTGGGGTTTTGGTCTATTGACTGCCGCTTTGGCAGCAATGGCACTTTATTTTAGTGATATTGCCTTGTTACTTTGGGCAGCTTCTATTTTGACATGGTTACTCAGCATTTATTGGGTCAAGTCTTACCCAGAATACGATGCATGGTATAACCCAAGCTTAAGCTTTATTGGTTTTATTTTGATTTCTGCTGCAGTAACTGCAATTTTTTCCGTATGGAACAGTTCACCGTGGTGGTTAATGTACCTGTTTTTGTTGGTTTGGGGTGCAGACTCGGGTGCTTATTTTGTTGGGCGCAAACTAGGCAAGAAAAAACTTGCACCAAATGTCAGTCCAAATAAGTCAGTAGAAGGCTTATATGGCGGTGTGTTTACTGCCATGCTAATTGTGATTGTTGTCGAAGTGGTGTATTTGGACCTAACTTTGGCACAACATATTTTATTTTTGATTCTTTCGGTATTTACGGTATTTAGCTCAGTATTGGGCGATTTATTTGAATCCATGATTAAGCGCCGTGCAGGTATTAAAGACTCTGGGCGAGTTTTGCCAGGTCATGGTGGTGTGCTAGATCGGATTGATTCTTTACTTGCCGCAGCTCCAATTTTTGCTGCAGGTATGTATGTTTTAAAACTTATTGGCGTAGATTTATAAATGTCACAAGCTGTTTGTATCTTGGGTGTGACAGGTTCAATTGGACAAAGCACCCTAAAAGTACTGCAACAACATCCTGAGCAGTATTCAGTTTTTGCCATGACGGCACATAGCCGAATTCAAGAACTGGTTCAAATATGCAAACAGTATCATCCTAAAATTGTGGTTGTACCTGCGGCAAAGGTTGATGAATTGCAGCAGTTACTTGCACAGCAACACATTTCAGGGATTGAAATTTTAAGTGATGAGGCGGGTTTAATCGCAGTTGCCGAACATCCTGAAGTGGATGTGGTAATGGCAGCCATTGTCGGTGCGGCAGGTTTATTACCTACACTGGCTGCGGTTAAAGCGGGTAAGCGCGTGTTATTGGCCAATAAAGAAGCCTTGGTGATGTCGGGCGACATCATGATGCAGGCGGCACGTGAACATGGTGCTTTGTTATTGCCTGTAGATTCTGAACATAACGCGATTTTTCAATGTTTGCCTGAACATTATTTACAAACCGAAAGAAATGGAGAACCTCAGCTAGGTGTATCACAAATTTTACTGACTGCTTCTGGTGGACCATTTTTAAATCATAGCCTAGAAGAACTGCAACACGTTACCCCTGCACAAGCCTGCAAACATCCAAACTGGTCTATGGGACAAAAAATTTCGGTAGATTCTGCGACCTTAATGAATAAAGGTTTGGAATTAATCGAAGCGTGTCATCTTTTTGCAATTTCAGAACACTTTGTTACAGTTGTGGTGCATCCACAGAGTATTATTCATTCCATGGTTCAATATGTGGATGGTTCAACTTTGGCACAAATGGGTAATCCTGATATGTGTACGCCAATTGCGCATGCTTTGGCATGGCCGCAGCGTATTCAAACGCATGTTCCGCCTTTAGATTTGTTTGTCAATCATCAGCTTGACTTTCAAGCACCTGATACCACACGTTTTCCTGCGTTAAGTCTGGCACGTCAAGCGATGCAAGAAGGTGGTCTGGCGCCTGCTATTTTAAATGCAGCAAATGAAATTGCAGTTGCAGCATTCTTGCAGCATAAAATTCGTTTTACCGAAATTGCGACAGTGGTTGAGCATACCTTGAACCAAATACAAAATTCAGCCGCAGAAAGTATTGAACTGATTTTACAGGCAGACCAAAATGCCCGTATTGTTGCACAGCATTTTGTGTTGAATAAAGGAAGCTAAAGCATGAGTGCCTTATTTATTGTGGTTGCAGCGATTCTTTTGCTAGGACCTTTAATTGCAATTCATGAGTTTGGGCACTACTTTGTTGCACGTAAATTAGGCGTCAAAGTTTTGGTGTATTCCATAGGCTTTGGCCCAACCATTTTAAAATGGACGTCTAAAAAATCGGGGATTCAATATCAGATTTCGGCACTGCCTTTGGGTGGCTATGTCAAAATGCTTGATGAACGCGAAGAAAACGTTGCAGAAGCAGACCTACCTTATGCCTTTAATCGTCAGCATCCGTGGAAACGTATTGCGATTGTGGCAGCAGGTCCGTTAATCAACCTGATTTTTGCCATATTATTGTTCTGGGTATTATTTTTACCCTCTCAAGAACAGTTGAATACCCGTGTGGGTAAGGTACTGGCAGATACACCTGCGGCGGCAGCGCAAATGCAAGTAGGTGATAAGATTACCGCCATTGATGGTACGCCTGTGACGACATGGGAAAAGCTGAACTTTGCCTTGGTAGATCGTGTAGGTGAATCAGGCAAGATTCAGGTACAGGCGGAACGCGCAGGTGAAATCAAAACATTTAGCTTACCCATTCAAAATTTCTTAAATGATCAATCCCAATCACCTTTAGATGTCTTGGGTTTTACACCGTATCGCCCACAAATTCCTGCAATTGTTAGTAAGTTAAGTGAAGATGGTGCGGCCATTCGTCAAGGTATGCAAGTCGGCGATCAAATTATCGCGATTGATGGCGTCAAAATGAATGACTGGTACGATGTTGTGCAAGTGGTTCAGGCATCGCCAGAAAAACTATTGAAAGTAGATGTGCTGCGTAACAATCAAGTGCAGCAACTGGAAGTTATGCCGCAAGGCAAACGTGACAATATGGGCAATGTTTCGGGGGTGTTGGGTGTGCAAAGTGATCCTGGGAAAATTGTTATTCCAGAAGATTATAAGCAAACCATTCAATATAGCCCGAGTGAAGCTTTATTGATGGCGGTAGATAAAACAGGTCAGCTGTCTAGCATGATTTTGAATTCTATTGTCAAAATGGTGCGTGGTTTAATTGGTTTAGATAACTTATCTGGCCCAATTACTATTGCCAAAGTCGCAGGGCAAAGTGCGGAAATGGGGTGGCAAACTTTTATTTCCTTTATGGCACTTATGAGCGTAAGCTTAGGAATTCTAAATTTATTGCCCATTCCAATGTTGGATGGCGGGCATTTAGTTTATTATTTTATCGAGCTGATTCGTGGAAAACCTGTTTCTGAACAAATACAATTAGTTGGTTTAAAAATTGGTATGGTACTGCTTGGAAGTATGATGTTCCTCGCATTATTTAATGACATTATGCGTTTGTAACAACGTAGATACGAAATAATTTTAACACTGGAAAAGACTGGCATGCAGCACACACATTTATTTATGCCCTTGGCACTGGTTAGTGCAATGGCGGCAACACAACAAGTATATGCAGCAGATGAATTTATAGCACGAGATATAAAAATAGATGGTCTTGTTCGTTTAACGCCAGCCAATGTCTATGGAATGATTCCAATCAGTAGTGGTGATCGTGTCAATGAAGCAGTGTTGGCCAATGCGATTCGCTCACTCTATGCTACAGGTTTGTTTGATGACATTCAGGCCAGTCGCGAAGCGGACACTTTAGTGTTTAAAGTGGTTGAGCGCCCAATCATTTCTAAGGTTGAATTTAAAGGCAACAAACTTATTCCAAAAGAAGCATTGGAAGATGGTTTAAAGAAAATGGGGGTTGCTGAAGGTGAAGTGCTGAAAAAGTCTGCACTACAAACTTTAGAATCTGAGCTTGAACAGCAGTATATGCAGCAAGGTCGTTATGATGCAGATGTACGCGTCATTACTACAGCACGCCCAAATAACCGTGTAGATTTAACCGTAGAATTTGTTGAAGGCAAAGCTGCCAAAGTGGTAGATATCAACATTATTGGCAATACGGTATTTAAAGAGAGCGACATTAAGCAAGCGTTTGCAGTTAAAGAAAGTAGCTGGAGTTCGATTGTTACCCGTAATGACCGCTATGCACGCGAAAAAATGGCAGCAAGCTTGGAAGCATTGCGTGCGTTATATCTGAATAAAGGTTATATCAACTTCAATATCACCAACTCTAGCTTGAATTTGAGTGAAGACAAAAAGCATATCTTTGTTGAAGTTTCGGTGGATGAAGGCGAGCAATTTAAGTTCGGCGAAAGCAAGTTTTTGGGTGATGCTTTATACAAACCAGAAGAACTGACCGCACTGCAAATTTATAAAGATGGTGAAACCTATTCACAAGAAAAAGTGAATGCGGTGAAACAATTGTTGCTGCGTAAATATGGCAATGCAGGCTATTACTATGCCGAAGTCAATATTGTGCCGCAAATTGACAAAGAAACGAAACTAGTCGATTTAAACTACTACATTAACCCAGGTCAGCAAGTTACAGTACGTCGTATTAACTTCGCAGGTAACAGTAAAACTGCCGATGAAGTGCTCCGTCGTGAAATGCGTCAAATGGAAGGCGCATTGGCAAGTAATGAAAAAATCGACTTATCTAAAGTCCGTTTAGAACGTACAGGTTTCTTTAAAACTGTTGATGTTAAGCCAGTGCGTATTCCCAACGTGCCTGACCAAATTGACTTAAATGTTAATGTAGAAGAACAGCACTCAGGTACCAGTACTTTGGCGGTAGGTTTCTCGCAAAGCGGTGGTGTGACATTCCAAGCGGGTTTAAGCCAAACCAACTTTTTGGGTACAGGTAACGCAGTTTCGATTGATTTATCACGTTCTGAAACGCAGGATTACTATAACCTCAGTGTGACAGACCCATACTTCACAATTGATGGTGTGCGTCGTGGTTACAACATGTACTACCGTAAAACCAAACTAGATGATGACTATAACGTTAATAACTATGTGACAGACAGTTTTGGTGGTGGCATTAACTTCGGTTACCCAATTGATGAAAACCAAAGCATTAGTGCAGGTTTAAATATTGATAATACAAAAGTAACTACTGGTGAGTGGGTTTCAACGTATGTTCGTGATTTTTTAAAAGCGAATGGTGGAAAACATACTAATACGTCAGATGTATGTTTAGGGAGTTGGAAAACTATCTATAAAGACCCTAGCAAGCCTGAGTTGGGGATAGAAAGAACAGAATGTGATGGTATTCTGAATGAAGATGTTCCTAATAAGTTTGAAGGTGATTTCCTTACTTATAACCTAAATTTAGGCTGGTCATATAACACCTTAAACCGTCCGATTTTCCCAACCAATGGTATGTCGCATCGTGTAAATGCTGAAATTGCCTTACCAGGTAGCGATGTAGAATTCCAAAAAATGACCTATGATGCACAGGCTTACTTCCCATTGGGTAAAGACTTTGTCTTGCGTGGCTATGGTAAGTTGGGTTTTGGTAATGATTTACCGTTCTATAAGAACTTCTATGCAGGTGGTTATGGTTCGGTTCGTGGTTATGACAACAGTACCTTAGGTCCTAAATATCCAAGCGTAAATGCAAATAACCAGCAACAGTATGATTCAGATCCTGAAGAAGTGGGTGGTAATGCTCTAGTACAGTTTGGTACAGAGCTGGCTTTACCAGTACCATTTAAAGGAGATTGGACACGCCAAGTTCGTCCAGTGATTTTTGCAGAAGGCGCACAAGTTTTTGATACACAATGTGATGTACCAAAAGGAAATGTCTATCTAGGTGCAAACAACGAGAGTATGGATGCGAAGCAATATTGTAAAGACAACTTCGGCTTCGACTTCGGTGAGATGCGTTATAGCGTGGGTGTAGGCTTTACCTGGATTACCATGATTGGTCCATTGTCACTCAGCTATGCGTATCCGTTGAATGATAAAGATGGCGATGACACTAAAAATATCCAATTCGAAATTGGTCGTACTTTCTAAGTACGATCCATGTTGGATCGTTTAAACACAGGATGTAGCATATGAAAAAAACAATATTGAGTTTGGCATTGTTTGGTTTATCTACACTGGCTACAGTGACACATGCTGCAGGCTATGGTGTAGTAAGTTTAGAGCGTGTTGTAGAAAATAGCAGTTATCTCAAACAGCAAAATCTGGCTTTGCAGCAGTCGGTCAAACCACAAACCACTAAGCTTGAGCAACTGACAAAAGAATTAGAAACCATGCAGCAACGCGCGCAGCAGGCTACGAATTTATCAGACGCTGAAAAGCAAAAAATGAATACACAGTTTCAAGCCAAATTGAAAGAATTTAATAGTTTGCAACAAACTGTACAAACCCGTGTCCAGTCAGAATTGCACAAAATTAACGACGGTTTTGAAACTCGTTTAAAGCAAGTTGCTGAACAATTGCGTAAAGAAAATGGTTTGGATGTGGTTTTGAATAAAAACTCAGCACTTGCCTATGACCCGAAGTATGATTTAACTGATAAAATGATCCAAAAGGTCAACGCACTTAAATAATCAATGAGTTCCCACTATTATAGCTTAGAAGAAATTGCTGGTTTAGTTCAAGGTCAATGTATTGGACAAGCCGATTTACGTTTGCAAGGTTTGGCAAGCCTTGAGTCTGCTCAAGCAGACCAACTTACATTCGTAAATGGCGATAAGTATTTAGCACAAGCACGTAACTCCCAAGCGGGGGCTTTTATTGTGACCGCTCAACTGCAAGCTGAGTTAGACAACCATCATAACTTTATTGTGGTGGATAACCCGTATTTGGCTTTTGCAATACTGACTCATGTGTTTGAGCGCAAACATACTCAACGTGGCATTGAAAGCACTGCACAAATTCATCCATCTGCCATGATTGCCGATAGTGCCTATATTGGTCACTATGTGGTGATTGGTGAAAACTGTGTGGTGGGTGCTAATACGATTGTGCAATCGCATTGTAAAATTGATGACTTTGTCGAAATTGGTCAACAGTGTTTTATTGATTCACACGTGACATTAACAGGGGAAGCCAAACTTGGGGATCGCGTGCGTATACATGCCAATACTGTAATTGGTGGTGAAGGCTTTGGTTTTGCGCCTTATCAAGGTAAATGGCACAGAATTGCGCAATTGGGTTCTGTGATTATTGGTAATGATGTTCGTATTGGCTCGAATTGCAGCGTAGATCGTGGTGCGCTAAATGATACAATTTTGGAAGATGGTGTCATTATTGATAACCTTGTGCAAATCGCGCATAACGTCAAATTAGGTGCTCATACGGCCATAGCAGCAAAAACAGCCGTGGCTGGAAGTGTGACAATTGGCAAAAACTGTATCATTGGTGGTGGAAGTGCAATTTCAGGGCACTTAAATATTGCTGATAATGTGACTTTGACAGGAATGTCAATGGTCACAAATAATATTTCTGAATCAGGAAAATATTCGTCAGGTATAGGCTTGTTTGAAAATCAAAAGTGGAAACGTACTGTTGTGCGCCTCAGACAATTAGCAGATGTGCCATTGACCGAATTGGTGAAAAGACTTGATGATATGCAATCTCAAATTGAGTCCCTTGAATCAACTTTTAAATTGCGTAAATAATTATGATGACTGAGTCGAATTCTAGCACCTTCACTAAACCTGAATTGCCAATGCACATTCAAACCATTCGTGAATATTTACCCCATCGCTATCCGTTTTTATTGGTAGACCGCATTGTAGAAGTCACTGATAACGGTATCGTGGGTTATAAAAACGTATCTATCAATGAAGAATTCTTGCAAGGACACTTCCCGAATTATCCGATCATGCCAGGTGTTTTAATCGTTGAAGCGATGGCACAAGTGTCGGGTATTTTAGGTTTTATCATGAATAATGAGAAACCGAGCGCAGGTTCTTTGTTCCTTTTTGCAGGCGCAGAAAAAGTTCGATTTAAAAAACAAGTCGTTGCAGGCGATCAACTTGTATTAAAATCTGAATTAGTTATGCAAAAACGAGGCATTTACAAATATAATTGTATCGCCACCGTTGATGGCGTCGTCGCAGCAACCGCGGAAATTATGGTTTCGCATCAGAAAACAGAGCAAGCATGAGCAATAACCCACTCATTCACCCAACCGCTATTATTGACTCATCTGCAGTAATCGCTTCAGATGTCACGATTGGTCCATACTGTATTATTGGCCCAAATGTAACGATTGGTGAGGGTACAAAACTTCATTCGCATGTGGTGATTGGTGGTTACACCCGTATTGGTCAGCACAATGAAATTTTCCAGTTCGCCAGCGTAGGTGAGGTCTGTCAGGACTTAAAATATGCAGGTGAGGAAACTTGGCTAGAAATTGGTGATCACAACAAAATTCGTGAACACTGCAGTTTGCATCGTGGTACGGTGCAAGACAATAGCCTGACCAAAATTGGTAGTCACAACTTACTTATGGTCAATACACATATCGCACATGACTGTATGGTGGGTGATCACAATATTTTTGCCAATAACGTGGGTGTGGCAGGTCATGTGCATGTTGGGGATTATGTGGTTGTCGGTGGAAACTCTGGTATTCACCAATTCTGTAAAATTGACTCTTATAGCATGATTGGTGGTGCATCGCTTATTCTTAAAGATGTGCCTGCGTATGTCATGGTTTCTGGTAATCCTGCACATGCATTTGCAATGAATGTGGAAGGAATGCGTCGTAAAGGCTGGTCGAAGGATGTGATTCAAGGTCTTCGTGAAGCCTTTAAACTCATTTACAAATCTGGATTAACCACTGAGCAAGCCATTCAGCAAATTCGCAGTGATATTTTGCCAAATGTGGCAGAAGCGCAGCGTTTAATTGATTCTTTAGAACAATCTGAACGTGGTATTGTGCGTTAAGGTTTGAGTTTACCGAATACGGCAAGCTTCAGAATATTAAAAGACATCCTCGGATGTCTTTTTTTATTGGCTTATTTTAAAAATCTTGCTTCTTCAGACTTTGGATAGTAAGCGTCCGCTGAACACACCTTCTGAATTCATCCTATAAGCCTTAATTTAGTCCCCACTTAGAAACAAGTGGGGACTTAAATTTATGACTACAAATCATCAGACATCCA
>NZ_BPPH01000033.1:0-24959 GCF_021602765.1 Acinetobacter sp. KAM396 | reverse complement strand
CAAATGAGTTTTACTATGATCAGCTACCCCAACAAAACAAGGTGGCTTAACTAGAGCGGAATATCACTTATAAATACGCTTTTAGTTGTTCAAACAAGTGGGACCACCTCTCAATTATTTTTTGTTTCAATATGTATTTTATGTATATTTATTGAAACATATCAAGCTATAAAAAAGATAAATTTTACACAAAAGCACAAAGCTTACAAGAAAAATAAACAAACTTATAGATTTTTTATATTAAAAAAACCACTATTCATTAGACAAACTTAATATTTAATAAAAGAGAATATAAATTCAATAAAACCGCCTATTTTGCAATTAAAAAACAGAAATTACATTCGTTAAAATTAAAAGTAGATTAAAAAATATACACCAAAACATTTAAACAAACCCACATCACAAAGATAATAAAGCAATCAATTATTATGTTTCTATATCTTCAACTTTGTAACTAAATAGATAAATTTAATGACATCATTTTTTCTAAATTTTAAATTTATTCTTTTATTTATACTTTGTCTCACTTTTACCAAAGCAAAGTTGTCATCACAGTGGTTTTATGGGATAAGTACAGCTAAGAAATGTATATTTGTATGATTTGGCTGTAACTCGTTTACGTTTCCAAGTAGGTTTACAGTTCTGTTTGCCACCACCTCAGATTAAGGAGAATTGCTTAGGTGACTAAACAATATCTGACGCATCGCTGTCTCATAGCCCCGCCCGATATGAATGATGAGTTTTTTGCAAACACCGTCATCTATTTGGCACGTCATGATGAAGACGGTGCGCAAGGCATTATTCTCAACCGTCCATCGGGTATCCAAATCAAAGAATTGCTCAATGATTTAGATATTGATGCAGATAATGTGCATCCTCACGAAGTTCTACAAGGTGGTCCATTACGACCTGAGGCAGGTTTTGTTTTACACACAGGGCAGCCAACTTGGCATTCATCTATCGCAGTGGGTGAAAATGTCTGTATCACCACCTCTAAAGATATTTTAGATGCGATTGCCCACAATGAAGGCGTTGGACGCTACCAAATTGCCTTGGGCTATGCCAGTTGGGGCAAACAGCAACTGGAACAAGAAATTGCCCGTGGCGATTGGCTCATTTGTGAATCGGACATGGATTTGATTTTCAATTTACCTTATGACGACCGTTGGGATGCCGCATATCGCAAAATGGGCGTAGATCCAACTTGGTTATCTTCAGAGATTGGTCATGCCTGAAACGACTCAAGCCCAAACCATTATGGCATTTGACTTTGGCACCCAAAAAATGGGCATGGCTGTGGGGCAGGCACTGATTGAAAGTGCAACCCCACTCGCCCTTTTCCCCATGAAAGATGGCATTCCGCAATGGGAAAACTTGCTAAAAATTATCAAGCAACATCAGCCGCAATTATTTCTAGTGGGCTTGCCTTTAAATATGGATGATAGTGAGTCGGAACTATCTACCCGTGCGCGTAAGTTTGCTAAACGCTTACGCCATCAAAGCAATATCCATACCCTAATGGTCGATGAACGCCTAACTACACGTGAAGCACGTGATGAGCTTGATCATTATCAAGCTCAAGGCCGTGGCAAAAAGCTCGCTGCCGACAGTCTTGCCGCAGCACTATTGATTGAAAGCTGGTATCGTGACCCTCACGGCGTTCAACCTTAAATCCTGTTTCAAATTGATAACATCGACAAACCTAAAAGAATGGGGAGATTGATCCCTAGTACACTTAATTCCCTCTGTAAAAAGTCGATTGGTCTGGCTATTTTTTGATATAAAGTGACATCATCCTTTTGGGTTGAATGGGTAAATCCGCATAGCACTGTCTAGCTTTGGCAAGATTCTCACAGTCTTAGACTTATATTCAACCGCACGTGCTGTCACTAATGTAGATACGATGAGTGAGTAACTCGGTTTATCTAAACCTACGAGTTACCGCTATTTAAAAGAGTTGGTTTCGGCAGAGTTGTTGCAACACATGAGTGGCACCTCGTGAGATTACACTCTTGGGCCCCCAATTGCGGTATTGGATTTTATCTCTCGTACGACCAATCCATTGGTCACCATCAGCATTCCGTTTATGAAAAAATTGCGGAACATGCTGAATTTTGCTGTTTATTGACCCAGCTTAATCAAGATTCTTGCATTGATGTACATCACGAAATCTTTAAAGATACGCCTTTACTGTCTTATGGTCGCGGCTACCCACGTCCTGTTTATGTCGGCTCATCGCCAAGAATGATTATGGCACACTTGCCTAAAGCTAAAATTTTAGACTATTACCAGCGTTTTTCTGCCGAATTGGGGCAAGTTAATTTTGCAAAAGATGCGGATGATTATTTGAAGCTGATGCACATAATCAAAAAACAAGGCTATTATTTTCTAATAGCGATCTTGATTCAGATATTGCAGGCTTATCTGTACCGATTCATTTTTCATCTAAAGATGCGCCTTATGTCTTGATGCTGTTGGCATCTAAAAACCGTTTTGAATTTATCAATTTGCAAAAGCTGATTGAAATTTTGCAGGATAATGCCCAACAAATTTAAAAACAGGTTGAAATACTATATACCGATTTAAGCCTAGACGTGAACTCAACCTAACGTGGCAAAATTTAAAACTGAGGACGATCTTATTCAGAAAGTGCTATGAAAATAGCGAAAGGTAAGATTAATTCTGGGTTGTATAATTTTATTGGACTTCATTAATGCATGTTTCCAATACTGCTGTGTTTGTCCTCGCATCACAAGCAACTGACCACTCTGCAATAAAAGATCCACTTTATATGCCGTATGTTTATGCTTAAAACTGAATTTACGGGTTGCTCCAAAACTCAATGAAGCAATGACAACGTTTTTTCCTAAATTCGGCTCATCGTCACTATGCCAGCCCAAGCCCTGCGTACCATCTTGATATAAATTGGCCAAACATGAATTAAAGGGATGCCCGACCCATTGTTCAACTTGCTGTTTCAGCCGCCACAAAGCAGGTAGCCAAACATGAGCCTGCTTTAAAGCACCCGAATACCGATATTGATACTGCTCATCGCCATACCATGCGACTTGGCGCTTGGTCCGATAATACTGACCAAAGAGCCGACCTTCATCAGGCTGCCATGCCAAATGTTGCAGAAAATACTGTAAATAACGCGCACTATGCTCCACATTCAGCACCAGACCATAGTCCTGTACAATGCCGTCATAAGGCAGTATGTTGTCACGAGGCTCAGGGCTAAACAACTCTAGATTCATGATGAACCCACTCTACTGTGTAATCTAAAAATTAGGATAAAACTGCTCACAAAATGACTCAGCTTTTTAGCTTGTGAGACCTAACGTTCATCCTTAGACTTAAAATCATTGTGCTGATAATAATAGCTTATGAATTTATGGCATTTGTTTCAAAAATTGCGTCCCTTTGTTCGTCCCTACCGAATGTTGGTGATCGCAACCCTGATTTTAACCTTAATTGGCTCATTTACCGCCCAAGTCAATGCACTCACTTTACAATATGCAGTCGATAGCATTAATGCCTTAATTGAAGCGGGACAAGGACTTGCGGCAGGCTGGCATATTTTAATCACGATTTCAGTCATTTTACTGGGCAAAGAAATCATCAATGCCTTTGTGCAATTTGACAGAAGTTTTACGGTGAAAAACTACGCATTTTTGTCTCACAAGATTTAGCTCAAGGCATTATTGAAAAGTTTTTACGTTACCGTTTGGCTTTTTTTAATCAAGACAACAACCAAGCAGGCAAATTACAAACACGTATAGACCGAGGGATTGGTTCACTCACCCGTTTAGTGCAAATTTTCTTTATTGATATTTTACCGCTATTTACCAGTGCGATTGTGGCTTTAGGCTTAATGTACTATGCCAATGTATATGTGGGCTTGCTCGCCACGGTTATTGTTCCCATTTATTTTTGGCTGACCTATCTGCAAGCGCAAAAGTTAGGCAGTTGGCGACGTAATTTACGTGATGGACGTGAGAAAAAAAGCCAAGGGATTCTTAGCATTATCAACTCAATCACCGTGATTAAATCATTTAACAGAGAAAGCATCGAAGCAGAAAAACAACTCACCCTGCAGAAAAAACTGACCCACAATCAAATGCAGACCCGCCAAACCAGTTTTTTATTTGATGGTTTAAAAAGCTTTATTGAACAAATTGGAGTGGTGCTGATTATTATTTTAACGGCTTATTTTGTATTAGATGGACAAATGAGCATCGGCATGATCATGTATCACGTGTTACTGTTTGGCAATGTTTCTGCCCCCATTCGCTCATTGCATCGTATTTATGATGAAGTCAATGATGCAATGATCTATTCAGAAAGCTTCTTTCAAATTTTGGAAGCCGAGCATGAAATTGAACCAAGTGGTACGCTTAAACCCATCATTCGAGGGCAGTTTGACCTGCAACAGGTAAACTTTTTTTATCCGAATGGACATCATGCACTCAAAGACATTCAGATGCAGATCCAGCCCAATAAAATTACTGCATTAGTGGGATTATCGGGGGCGGGAAAATCCACGCTGATCAGTTTATTAGATAAATTCTATGAACCGCAAAATGGTACGATTCAACTCGATGGAATAGACATACAACAGATCGATACTCAGTATTTACGTGATCATATCGGCTTAGTTTTGCAAAAAAACCATATTTTCCAAGGCTCTATTTTTGAAAATATTCGTTATGGCAAAACTGATGCTAGCTTAGAAGATGTGATTCGGGCCGCAAAAAAAGCCTCCATTCACGAACAAATTTTGCATTTGCCTGAGGCTTATGACTCAGATGCCCTGATGCTTTCAGGCGGCCAACAACAACGCATTGCCCTTGCACGTATGTTCCTGAAAAATCCACCTATTATTTTTTTAGATGAACCTACCGCTAGTCTAGACGCTATTGCAACCGAACAAATTAAGCAAAGTCTGGATGAAATTAAACAAGGCCGTACCGTGATCATCATTTCACATAGCTTATCGCAAATTATTGATGCCGATTACACCTATGTCATGAAGGAGGGCAGAATTGCAGAACATGGTGAACATGACACGCTTTATCATCACAATGGGGTTTATAAAGAAATTTTTGATGCGATGGCAAAGAGCTTAAATATTGAAAAAATTGCCAAAACCTTTGAAGATGATACCGAAGAAGAAACTCACAGTTAATAAAAAAGTGCTTCATGATAGAAGCACTTAGGGATGAATCTGTTTTTAACAGTCTACTTTAAGGCTGTTTCAAATACGGCCAAGCGGCTTTTAAGTAAATAAACATCGACCACAAAGTTAAAATTACAGCGGTATAAAGCAGCAAATACGCCAACATTTCTAAAGGCTGCCAGTTCAATAAGAACACTGAAATTGCAATCATTTGGAATGCCGTTTTATATTTCCCCACGGTAGACACGGCCACACTGGTACGTGCGCCCAACTCAGCCATCCATTCACGCAATGCAGATACAGTAATTTCACGGGAAATAATTACAATCGCTGCAAAAGCCATTGAAATAGTAGGTTGCCACTGCACCAACACAATCAATGCCGCAGCCACCATCAGTTTATCTGCTACAGGGTCGAGGAAACGCCCAAATGCAGAAGTCTGATTTAAAGAGCGTGCCAAATAGCCATCAAACCAGTCGGTCACGGCAGCGATCACAAAAATAGAAGTCAGCAAAATATGACGTGTCATACCGCCATCGTAACCATTTACGCCCGTTGCAGGAGGCCAATACGCCACTAACAAAAAAACAGGAATCAAGGCGATTCGAGCCAAAGTTAATATATTTGGAATGTTCAGGATACGACCTGTTGTCATAGACACCGCCAATGTTTCCTCTCTTTACGCTGCATATTCACAAGTTTTTTGAGGATTTGTCATCGTGAATAGGCTTCACTTTATACGAAATGCTAGTAGGTGTCACTAGGCAAACACGGTGATGGTCTGTCGAGCAATCGCAATCAGACGATCTTGCTCATCCCAAAGGTGTGCGTATTCGGTAGCATAACCATCGCTGGCATGATCAGTAAATACTTTATATTTCATCCAGCCATGTAATTGATTTTGCAAAGGATTGATATAGGTCACATGCCATGTCAGAGAACTAGCAGGTGCGAGCTGACTGAACATCGGCAATACCCCAGGTGGCCACATATCAAAAGCTACCATTAAATCGGGAATAGTCATCGCACGATTCGCATGCTTTTTTGGGTTAAAACGCATCCAGCCTGCAAAATCAGGTTTATGGCTGGCACTGAATGGATACTGCCCTTCTACCCAGACCAAATCCATTTGCTGAAAACACTCAGGTGCTAAAGGGTGATGCTGCGTAACTGGTAATTCACTGACAGGGGCAAAATTTGGTGCGGTACGTTCCTGTTGCACCACAATACTAGATTCACGTGCTACGCCAAAACTGGCAATCAAAATGCTTTGTACCGCATCATCCTGCCACAAACGCACCTCAATGCTAGTGACTGATTTACCCTGCCGAAGAATTTCAGCCGTAAGCCGTGCCCGACCTTGTTGTACAGGTCCAACAAAAGTCACGCTGCTACTGAGCAAGCGCTTTTGTGGATCGGCAATACAATGCTGAGCTTTTTGCATCATCAAGCCTGCCACCAAGCCACCATAAATGGTGCGTCCTTGTAACCAACCCTGTGGAATATCGATCCATTCTTGTTCGGCAATGGCCTGATAGGTCTGTAGCAACGACATGGTTTTTCCTTAAACAATGTTGTGGTTGATATTACAGGGTTTTGATCTGATGTGAATGTTCAATGACGGCAGAGTCAATGCACTTTTTTGCTATTTACCTTTGTATAAATTACTGCTTTTTTAGAGTAAACCATCATTCATGCAGCACTTTATAAATCGTACGCGCCATCACTTCACCCAGTCCAGGCACTAAAGTCAGCTCTTTTTCTGAAGCTTTCAGTACACCTTGTATGCCTCCAAAATGGGTGAGTAAATCACGACGCCGTTTTGGCCCCAAGCCTGGAATCACCTCAAGTATCGATGAACCACGTTTTTTATCACGTTTAGCACGGTGCTTGGTAATTGCAAAACGGTGTGCTTCATCACGTACCTGCTGAATCAGATGCAGCGCCTTATGATCTTCAGGCAACTGAATTTTGCTACCATCAGTAAAGTGCAAGGTTTCTAAACCAGGTTTGCGTCCTTCGCCTTTGGACACCCCTATCATAAAGGCATCTAGTCCTAATTCCTGCATCACCTCCATCGCCATATTCAACTGCCCTTTGCCGCCATCAATGAGCAATAAATCGGGCAACATGGCTTTTTTATAGCGACGAGTCAGCGCTTGACGCATGGCGGCATAATCATCTCCTGCCTGAATATTCTGAATGGAAAATTGTCGATAATCACGTTTGCGAATACCACCACTGTCAAATACCACGCAAGACGCCACAGTGTCTTCGCCCATGGTGTGCGAAATATCAAAACATTCAATTCGATCAATGGGGCGTCCAACCACTTGTTCTAACTGATGAAAACGCTCATTTAATTCAAAGTGATTAGCGAGTTTACCTTTAATAGCATGCTGCACATTCATTTGCGCCAATTCTTGCCACTCGGCACGAGTTTCACGCACTTTATGTTTGATGTGAATTCTTTTACCGAAGTGTTGCTGTAAAGCTTGCTCCAACTCTTTGCAATCTGCCACTTCCACATTGACAATCAGTTCCGCTGGAATTTCATCGGCCACCTGAAAGTAAAAGTTGGCAATAAAATCGGACAACAGTTGTCCCAAATCATCGCCCAACATATCTGGAAAATAACTCTTACCGCCCAGCATTTTGCCATTGCGCACGTGCATAATTTGCACACAGGTCACACCTGCCTGATAAGCAATTGCGATAATATCGGCTTCACCTTTGACTTTATAAATGGCTTGCTGTGCCTGTACATCACGCAGCAATGCCATACGGTCACGATAAAAGACTGCTTTTTCAAATTCCAACGCTTCGGCTGCAGCTTCCATTTTGGCAATCAATTGCTGATTCAGTTCTTTGCTATCGCCCTGAAGAAAGCGGATCGAATTATGAACATCTTCTTTATATTCTTCGGGCGAAATCAATCCAACACACGGAGCCGAACAGCGTTTGATCTGATATTGCAAACACGGACGCTGGCGCTGGGCAAAATAACTGTTTTCACACTGCCGCACATTAAACAGCTTTTGTAATACCACCAAAGTATCGCGGGCATTATACGCACTCGGATATGGCCCAAAAAACTTACCAACCTGATGCTTGCCTTTGCCGCGCCCACTGGCAATGCGCGGATAAGGCTGATCTGCCGAAACAAAAATATAAACATAAGACTTATCATCGCGCAGCATAATATTGTACGGTGGGCGATGCAGTTTAATCAGGTTTTGTTCAAGCAATAATGCTTCGGTTTCGGAACGCACCACCAAAGTTTCAATATCATATATACGCGCCACTAAAGCTTGCGTTTTAGGATGCTCGATGGTTTTGACAAAATAACTCGACACACGGTTTTTTAAATTTTTGGCTTTGCCGACATATAATAATTCCCCGTCTTTACCCAACATACGGTAAACCCCTGGCAATTGGGTCATATTTGCCAAAATTTTCTCGATATGCTCACTTGCGTTTGGGTTCACGAGTCATCCTATTGTTGCTGCATTCTTTACATGATGTGCTGTTTTGTCTGATTTTTTCAAGCTTTATCCTGTGGCATATCGCATGATCTATCCACGAAAACGATGAGCTCAGTGAAAAAACAATCCGTCTGCAACACAAGATTTGCTATGCTCAGGCATCTTGTCAGCAGCAGTAAAGTGCAGGATAACGACCGCACTACACGGCATACAGATCATTCAAGCCACAACGTCCCAGCCGATCAGTACACATCAGTATGTATCCGCCAAAGACCGTTTGATTGGCAAGCCGCGCTTTCATTTTGAACCTACACAAGTCATGCAATTGTTACGTCAACGGATTATTGGACAAGATGCAGCGCTGAATGAAATCGAAAAAATGCGGGATGTGGTCAAGGCCGATTTTTCCAGCACAGAGCGACCACTTCGAGTGACTTGAATGCTTGGCCCGACAGGTGTTGGCAAGACCGAAACTATAGACTTTCGCAATAGCATGATTTTTATGAGCTAGATCTAGGCGCTCAGGCCGCACAACAATACTTGAATAAACTCAATCTATTGCCTCAAAAAATACAACAATTGTGTTTAAAACGTATGCCAATCCAACCAATCATTGAAAATTCATGCATTGTAAATTTGATCCTGAATTTATAAATCGGATTGACCGTAGTTTGCATTATTAAGCGGTATCTGCTGATGCCCTGCCGCAATTGGTCGAAATTGAATTGGAAAAGCTAAACCATCGCCTGAAGCATCAACAGCGCAAGTTCAATTCACTGCAGCAGCTAAAGTCTATTTTTATCAGTGACATGATTCATTACGGCGTGCGGCATTTGGGGCAAAAAATCCGCACTGAACTTGAGCCCATTTTAGCCTTGTATTTTTTAAGTCATCCTGAAAAATCAGAAATGTTTTTTTATTGCAGTGCAGATTAATTACACCGAAAAATAGAATAAGCCCGCAACTTATGCTGTGTGAATCTCAAGGATGCTGCCCTGCTCATCTTCAAGATTGTGTTCTTTCACTTTAAAAGCCTAGGGATTAGTCGGTAATTTCCATTCCCAAGGCCTGACTAAATTTGGTCTGATCTTGAGGTGAAACCAATACAAATTTTGGCTGTCCCGCTTGAAGATAATCAATTTTCAAACGCTTCAGTGACAAAGCAGGTGACGCGACCGAATTATTGGTTTTAGATATTTTTTGAATACTGTCGCGTGGAATATCCCATTTTAAAAACATACAACGAATCTGCAAGCGTTCTGCATCGACCTGATAGCGCGTATTGAACACAGGCCACCACAACACAAAAATGGTGATGAAATACACTCCTGTGTGCACAGGAAATTCTGGCATCGTGCCTTTGGCGTACATCGTCAGCAATAACTGAATCAATAGACCAGACATACAAATCGCAAAAGCCAAAACCCACCAATCTTTTTTAGAACGAAACGTTTGCATAAAAATTCCCCTATTTGCTTCATTCTATACAAAAAAGTAGCCGGGAATTAAAGCGCGATGCTGAAATTGCTCAAAATATCATAAAAAAACGCCCCGAAAGGCGTTGTGATGCTTTAAAACACATAAGGGCGAATAAAAATTAAGAAGAAAATCCCGAGCATCAAAAACCATTTTAAGAAGTAGTACACGCGACTATTTTTAGCTTTTAAAGCCTTGGCTTTTAAACGCACTTGATAGACATAGCCAAAGACTTTGTTTAAGCCACCCGTCTGATCGCCTGCTTCATTCGGAGAGCTTGCTGCGGTCATCACATTTTTGCCAAACCAGTGATTAAACTTTTGCATCCAGAGTGATTTTAACGGACGCTCGACATCGGCAAAGAAAATAATACGGTTTTGAGAAGTGCCATTTTCAGCATAGTGAATATAGGTTTCATCAAACACCACACTTTCACCATCACGCCATGAATAACGCTCCCCATCGACATCAATAAAACAACGGTCATCATTGGGTGTCATCAATCCCAAGTGGTAACGCAATGAACCTGCATACGGGTCACGATGACGCACTAAACGACTGTCGGGCGCTAGTTCAGTAAACATCGCCGCCTTAATGCTAGGCAAAGTTTTTAATAATGCTGTGGTTTTTGGGCATAATTCTGCTGCTGATGGATGCGCGGAGTCATACCATTTTAAATAAAAACGCTTCCAGCCTGTTTTAAAGAATGAATTAAACCCCAAATCATCGTAGCTACTGGAAGCTTTAATACCGCCCTGTTGATATAAAGCTTTGGCTTCATCACGAATCATTTCCCAGTTGTCATCTAAAACTTTTAAATCTTGAAAATGCTGGGTGTCAATATATGGTTGATTCGGCACTTTAGAAAATAAGTACATTAAATAGTTAATCGGTGCAAGAATGGTCGAATGGTCAAAAAACTGACGATAAAAACTATGACGCACCTTGCCGCGCTGTTGAATATACAACGCTGAAGCGATAAAAATCGCCAAAATAATCCACTTCAACATAGAACTAACCAAATACTTAAAACAGCAGAAATTCAAAAATGTCGCATATTCTACTCAATTTCAGCGCATGAGGTCATCGCAAAAAATAGAACACAGCATTGCAAGTCGCTCTGTATACCTACCCAACCTCACGCTATAAAACGTCACTATCCAAACCAAGCATTGACTTATCTGCCCTAAATAAACCACTGAAAGTTCTACTTTTCAAGCTTTTCTAAGTCCTAAAAGTATTCCAACCCGATAAAAATAGAATAAAAAACAATCACCTTCATCGTGTTTTAAAAATAAGATTTTAAAATCGGGTCAAAAAGCAATTCCACGCTGTGAGAAAAATCATGACCCTTGCGTCACGGCTTGATACAACTTGCTATATTTTTTTTAGATATAGTTATCGTAAGATTAGCGAGGCATATATGTGTGCAGAACTATCGCACACGCTTCATAACATCAACTTAGAAGTCCTCCAAAATAAAGGAGATCAGGCATGATCCACGCTGGCAATGCCATTACCGTCCAAATGCTTTCGGACGGAATTGCAGAATTCCGCTTTGACTTACAAGGTGAGTCGGTCAACAAATTTAACCGTGCAACGATTGAAGACTTTAAAGCTGCGATTGAGGCTGTTAAAGCAAACAATGAAGTGAAAGGTTTAATCGTCACTTCTGCGAAATCAACCTTTATCGTGGGTGCAGACATCACCGAATTTGGCGCAAACTTCGCTCAAGGCGAACAAGCCATTGTGGATTGGGCGTTGCCTGTTCACGACATCTTCAATGCTTTTGAAGATTTAGACATTCCTAAAGTTGCTGCAATCAATGGTATGGCATTGGGCGGCGGCTTTGAAATGTGTTTGGTATGTGATTACCGTGTGATGTCAGACCAAGCACAGGTGGGCTTACCAGAAATCAAACTCGGTATTTTCCCAGGCTTTGGTGGCACGGTTCGTTTAAGCCGCGTTATTGGTATCGACAATGCGGTTGAATGGATGGCAATGGCCAACCCTAAACGCCCTGATGCTGCACTCAAAGACGGCGCTGTAGATGCTGTGGTTGCTGCAGATCAATTACAAGCGGCTGCGTTGGACTTGGTTAAGCAAGCCATTGCAGGTCGTTTGGACTGGAAAGCAAAACGCCAAGAAAAATTAGACCCTGTAAAATTGAACCCACTTGAACAAATGATGGCGTTCAACACGGCGAAAGGTGCGGTATTAGCCAAAGCGAATCCTGCACAATACCCAGCACCAAAACTCATGCTGGATTCTTTACAAGCAGGTGCAAGCTTGCCACGTAATGACGCGCTCAAAGCTGAAGCTGAAGGCTTTGCTAAAGCTGCTGTAACGCCTCAAGCAGGTGCGTTGATTGGTTTGTTTATCAACGACCAAGTGGTGAAAAAGACCTCGAAAAAATATGAAAAAGGTGCACATCCTGTGAACCAAGCGGCTGTACTCGGCGCGGGTATCATGGGCGGTGGTATTGCTTACCAAGCGGCAAGCAAAGGCACACCAATTATCATGAAAGACATCGGCAATCCACAATTAGCATTGGGGATGTCTGAAGCAAACAAATTGCTGACCAAGCAAGTTGAACGTAAAAAAATGACACCTGCCAAAATGGGTGAAACTTTGGCACGTATCCGCCCAACTTTAAGCTATGACGAGTTTAAAGAAGTAGATATCGTGATTGAAGCCGTGACTGAAAATCCAAAAGTCAAAGGCATTGTGTTGGCTGAAACTGAGAAAAATGTTCGTGACAACACGATCATTGCTTCAAATACTTCAACCATTTCAATCACACGTTTGGCTGAAAACCTACAACGTCCAGAAAACTTTGTCGGCATGCACTTCTTTAACCCAGTGCACATGATGCCATTGGTAGAAGTGATTCGTGGTGAAAAAACTTCACCTGAAGCAATTGCGACCACTGTGGTTCTTGCTCAGAAAATGGGTAAAACACCAATCGTAGTGAATGACTGCCCAGGCTTCTTGGTGAACCGCGTATTGTTCCCTTACTTTGGTGCATTCGACTTGTTACTGAAAGATGGTGCAGACTTCCAGCAAGTCGACAAAGTCATGGAAAAATTCGGCTGGCCAATGGGTCCTGCATACTTAATTGACGTTGTCGGTATCGACACGGGCGTTCATGGTGCAGAAGTTATGGCAGAAGGTTTCCCTGACCGCATGAAGCCAGACTTTAAAGGCTCAATCCAAGTCATGTACGAAAACAAACGTCTTGGTCAAAAAAATGACGTAGGTTTCTACAAATATGAATTGGATCGCAAAGGCAAAAAAGCCAAAGTGGTTGATCCAACTGCATACGAGCTTGTAGCATCTGTGGCAACATCTGAAAAACGCGAATTTGATGCACAAGAAATCATTGACCGTATGATGTTGGCGTTCTGTAACGAAACTGTTCGTTGCTTAGAAGACAACATTGTGGCAACACCATCTGAAGCAGATATGGCGATGATTATGGGTGTCGGATTCCCTCCATTCCGTGGTGGTCCATGCCGTTACATCGACCAAACAGGTGTTGCTGAATACGTTGCACTTTGCGACAAATACGCACACTTAGGTAAGGCTTATGAAGCGCCACAAATGTTGCGTGACATGGCTGCTAACAACAAAAAATTCTACGGTTAAGGAGCAACGTGAATGGCTACTTTAAATCCACGTGACGTTGTCATCGTTGATGGCGTACGTTCTGCAATGGGTAAAACCAAAAACGGTATGTTCCGCAATGTACGTGCTGACAGTCTATCGGCTGAATTGGTTCGTGCTTTAGTTGCTCGTAACCAGTTTGATGTCAACGAAGTTGAAGATGTAATCTGGGGCTGTGTGAACCAAACCCTAGAACAAGGCATGAACATTGGTCGTAATATTGCATTACTGGCTGATCTTCCAAAAACAGTAGCGGGTCAAACCGTAAACCGTCTGTGTGGTTCTTCAATGCAAGCAATCCACACGGCTGCAGCACAAATTGCAACCAATCAGGGTGATATTTTCATCATTGGTGGTGTAGAGCACATGGGCCATGTGGGCATGATGCACGGTATCGACATCAACCCTGCTGCATCGAAGCACTATGCCAAAGCATCAAACATGATGGGCTTAACTGCTGAAATGTTGGGTCGCATGAACGGTATTTCGCGTGAAGAGCAAGATGCTTTTGGTGTGGAATCACACCGTCGTGCATGGGCTGCAACACAAGAAGGTCGTTTTAAAAACGAAATCATTGGCATTGAAGGTCATGACGCAAACGGCTTTAAACAGCTATGCGACATCGACGAAGTGATCCGTCCAGATGCCAACCTTGAGGCGTTCCAAGCTTTACGTCCTGTATTTGACCCGAAAGGCGGTACGGTCACTGCGGCAACATCTTCAGCATTGTCTGATGGTGCATCTGCGATGCTGCTTATGTCTGCTGAACGTGCACAAGCATTAGGTTTAAAACCACGTGCGGTGATTCGCTCTATGGCAGTTGCAGGCTGCGATGCAGCAATCATGGGTTATGGCCCAGTACCTGCAACTCAAAAAGCGCTTAAACGTGCTGGCTTGTCAATTGCAGACATTCAAACCTTTGAATTGAACGAAGCGTTTGCTGCACAAGGTTTGTCTGTTCTTAAAGGCTTAGGCATTTATGATCAGCAAGATCGTGTGAACTTGAACGGTGGTGCAATTGCACTTGGTCACCCATTGGGTTGTTCTGGTGCGCGTATCACCACCACATTGCTGAACGTGATGGAACAACAAGACACGCAAATCGGTCTAGCAACCATGTGTATCGGTCTTGGTCAAGGTATCGCGACAATTATTGAGCGTGTGTAAAAAGTCTTCGTAAGAAAAAAATCCTCGCATCATGCGGGGATTTTTTATTTTGTTGTTTTGAACTGTTCTGATTTTTAAATTTTATTCTTTTGCATTTTTATCTTGATATGTAAATGACTGATCAGTTGTGATTTACCTGTATAACTTAAACTAACAACTCTCCCATCAACCATGTCATATAGCGTTCTTTGTCCATAAAGTCTGGGGCGCTGCCTGTATCCAAGCAGTAATATTGCTGATTAAATTCAATCACAATTTGTTCAGTCTGATGCCAATCTTCAACCAAACGAAAGTGCTGATTAAAGAAGTAACGGTTCTTGCCCCAATTATTTAAATTTTCGAGTTTCGGGTAGTTCTTATTTTCCAGAAATTGCAAATACAGTTGTTGAATATCATCAAAGACTTGAATGTTGTTCATATCGGACCTGCCTAGCTGAGCCATTAAATCAACAGCTACAGTTTAGGCAAGAGATTTGAACAACAGATGACATTCTTTTGACAATTTGATGTATGGATTTGCTAGACCTTATAACTTGCTTTCAAGGGCCCGCTGATGCTGCTGACTGATCTCTTGCATTTGCGTATTGAGTTGCACCATCTCTTGATATACGGTATTAAATTCTTTCAAGGCTGCATCTTCATAAAACATAAAGGTATTGTTTTTGAGCTCCCATTTGTTGTTTTTTAAAATTGCAAACAACACATACGCTTTACCCAAATTTTTCTTTTCTAATTCAAATAATGTGTAACCTTGGTCATTATGGCGGCTTTCCAATAAAGATTCTGCTAAATGACGGCGCAAATTATGATTGATTTCAAGATTCTCAATTTGCTCTAGAGCCATCGCTTCATGCTGTTCTAAATGCTCCTGATACAAATCTACCATGGCACGCACTTGCACTAACATGGCTTCGGTATCGGCATAGTCTTGTTTTTTGTCTGCAGCAAGTCGTTGAGGATTTAAAAACTGATCCCAATTCAAGGCTTTTAATTCACGCAAATAACTATTACGCGCTTCGGCACTTTGTACCATGTGACTCAACACAAAACTTGCCATGACCTGATAATCACCCGCTAAGCGTGAGTCGTGCACATTAATCTGAATCGGTTTAGACCAATCCTGTGCCTGTACAAAAATCTGTTCAGCTTTTTCATGAATCACATTTTGATAGGCGTGCAATTGCGCAACTTGTTTTTGCTGACTGTTATATTGATAAAACATCCACCCAAAAATAATACCCGTTACACACCCAATGATTAGCACTATCCGTCGCATGAGTGCCCTCTTATTTTTAATATTTGTTTTATCTTACCGTGAAGCCCATCACATTTGTATAGATTTCATACTTATTTTATTACTAAACTATTGGAATATACCACCTTGTATTTGACCAGATGCTCAAAAATAAGTTTAGCATCGCTGTATGCTTTAAATTTTATGTAACATCCCCATCTTAGTAAAAAACAGAATTTGAGATTATTCATGCGCGTTGATATTTGGTCAGATATTGTTTGTCCGTTTTGCTATATCGGCAAAAAACGTTTGGAAGCTGCTGCTGAAGAGGCAGGTGTGGAATTAGAAGTGCATTGGCACAGCTTTGAACTTGACCCAGATGCACCACCGCGTCAGGAAGTATCTAATTCAGAGCGTTTAGCACAAAAATATGGGCGCAGCCTTGCCGAAGTAGAAGAAATGCAGCGTAATATTGCCGAAATGGCAAAAGCTGAAGGTATTGACTTTCAATGGGAAAATGCCAACTCAGGCAACACCTTTAATGCGCATCGCTTGGTGCATTTGGCACAAAGCAAAGGCTTGGGCAACGAAGCCAAAGAAGCTTTTTTCTATAGCTATATGACTCAAGGTTTAGCAATTGGCGAACGTGAAACACTCGAAGATGTTGCATCACGAATCGGGCTGAATCCTGTAGAAGTGGATGATGTTCTAGATTCTGACGAATATGCCGACTTTGTAAAATTTGACCAAGAAGTCGCACGTGAACAATTAAACGTTACTGGCGTACCGTTCTTTGTGTTTGATCAGCGTATTGCTTTAGCTGGTGCGCAGCCACGTGAAGTCTTTGTGCAAGTACTGCAAAAAGCCCTTGAAACAGCAAGTGAGCTAGATTTTGAAGATGCAGCAAACTGCGATGCAGAACAATGCGATCTGCCTGAACCCAAAGCATAAGCTTAAAATATACGTAAGTTGAATAGCGTTCTTACAACTCGATTAGACGCCAAAAAAATCCCGAAACGGGATTTTTTTTGGACTTTCAAGTGCACCGAGCTTATTCAACCAAGAAGCTAATTTTTAAATTGACCCGATACTCCGCGATTTGATTGTCTCTAATCACTACTTTTTGTTCGTTAATCCACGCGCCTTGGACATTTTTAACCGTTTCTGTCACTTTCGCGATTCCAGTTTGAATCGCGTCTTCAAAACTTTTTGAACTACTTGAATTAACTTCAACTACTTTTGCAATTGCCATGATTTTCTCACTGTCCTTTATCGTTATTGAAATTCCATCATAGATTAAAAAAACCGCACTTTTAGGTTGTTTAACCAATCGCAGCTAAAACATTACACGAATTCACACTGTCAAAAATGTCATTAATCTTTCGCATTAAATCTTGTCAAAATTTAAATATTGCAGGCATCTCAACCATTTAAGCCTTTAAAAAAAACTAGAGCTAAAACTCTAATATATTGTTTTATATTGTTATTTTCTGGATGATTGCCGAAATGATCATTTTGTAAATTTTAAACTTTGTTATGATTCATGTGAATTTTTTATTTAGTTAGATCTCTCTCTACAATGTCTAGCTTGTGTCTAGACATAAATACTTTGGATGGACATTCCCATGAATATGTTTAAATCTGTTTTGATGGTTTCACTTCTAGCAATTGCTGCAAATGTATCTGCTCAAATTGTGCATGTACCTGATTTTCCAACGCAAAAAGTGAATAAAGAATCGGCTGCATCTGAAGCTGTTGTGAATGAGCCAACTTCGCAAAAAGCCGCCTAATTTTCTCGTTGTATCCACTTATTTTGACTATATTCACCTCTCCCATTTCTCTCCCCAAACAGCAGTCTAAATCGGTCTGCTGTTTGTTTTTCTAGTGCTAAGTTTGCTTCAAATCTCCCTACTGCTTCTAAAAGCTGCGTCCTCCCCCACTGTCAGTACTTTTGGGCACTGTGATTTAAATTTTTTTGATTATTTTCCATATAAAAAACGCATTTTTTGTCAATAATGTCTAAAAAAGCACAAAAGCTGACAATTTTGAGCATGTATTTTTTTATTAAATCCTTATAATTAAAGTGATTTGTTTTCATTGCTATAGCAGATGCCTATGCAACAACTTCAAGCACTTATACAAAGAAAAATTCCACCTCAAGCGATTGAGGTCAACCATTTAATCGAATTAGCCAAACGCTATCCTCAACCACAATCGGCAGAATATAAATTGATTGAATTGGCGCTGAATATTGTATTGGCCGATTATTTAGAAAAAGCACAACAACATATTTAAGTATGCATGAATGAATACACTAGAAAAATCACTGTTGATTAAAGAATTACACGACTTAACCGATGCCTTAAAGCTTAAAAGACTCAGTCTGTATGAAACAGCCAAAGCCAAAGCACGCATTAAAGACATTTTTATGCTGTGCGATGAACCGATTTTTCAAAAACAGTTGCTCACATTTAAAGCCTTACAAAATCCAATTCAAACTGCTGCAACTTTTGCAGAACAAAGTTTATATGCCCAATCTTTTCGTGGCGTATTTACAGAACCAGAAACACTAGAATCAGCACTTTATCAACAGCCTGAAACAGGTTGGGCGATTTTGTATCAACCTAGAGCAGGCTGGCAAATTTGGTTAATTCCTGCTGCTGAACGCACCGCTCTACTCAGTGAATTCCAAGATTTAGAGCAGGTCTATCGCTGGATGCTGCAACAGCAGCAACAATACCACTGCCTTCAAACCGATGCTGAACTGAAGCAAGCTGCTGTTCTAGAAGCAGCACAAACGGCAACGATCGAAGCGGCGAAAACTCAGCAAATTTTTACCACTGCAGAACCGGAAGAAAATAAAGCTGTATCTCCACCAATTCAATTTGAACTTATTACACAGCACATCACTACAGAAGAAGCGACCTCGTCTGATACGCAAGTTTTAGACGTGACTGAATATGAACTCACTATTGAACCGATCACAAATCAAACGATCATTTCCAATCCAACGCTGAACACAACTCAGCCAGACGTGTCAACAATAGATACGGCCCAACCACTACCAGCCATCACACCAAAAACAAGCACCACCCTAGCTTATAATCTATTGTTAAACCAATATAGCTGCCCAATTTCTGCGCTCAATCTTAGCCAAAACGAGTCAGTGCAGTTATACCGAGTCTTTTTGCCTGAAGCACCAGAAGTCACCCAATATGCCGATGTGTTGGTGCATTTGTCTGATCCTGAAGAAGACCAGCAACAGCTGTTGGCGCGTGCGGTATATATAGCAGAACAAACCAATACGCAAGGACACTTTATTAAATATCTGGTGTTGCTTGGCACATTAGATCAAATACAAGCGATTCGTTTGACTCAAAACCTTTGCCAACAGTTTGAACATAAGATTGCAGCAATACGTGAAATTTCTTGGGAAAAATTACAAGAAAATTTATTTGATTTGAATCAGCTTTTTCAATGCTATAGTGTTGATGCTCAAATCGTGTGGCAGCAAGAGCACTATTTTTCTTTTATTCCCAAACAACATATTCTAACCACCAAATTTATTCAGTTCGAAGAAAGTGAAGCGCAGAGTCATACTCCTTTGATTTTACTGAAAGAACGACAAAAAATTCGTGTTATTCATGGCCAAAAGCGTTTACAACTGTCCCGTACAGAACAAGCTGTACCACATATTTTATTAGATCGGCAACAAGGTATGAGTTGGCAAATGATTCAAAAAGTCATTTCTCAATTACAACAACCGATTGATGCTATACAATTGTGGCAAGCACTTCAAATGTATCAAGAAAAAGAGATTTCTGCCTAAAAACTGCTGTTTATATTATGATTTTGTAGCCAAGTCTTGCTTTTATCTTATAGATTTTCAACACTAGCAATAATGGCTTAAAGATCAGTAAATAATGTCAAGAATAACGCACACATCGCCTTTTATATTAAGCTGTCTCTTAAGTGGGGTCGCAGGCACCGCTTTTGCACAAGAATCGACTCAAGCAGTGGATCAAGCTTATACTCCACTGCCACCTTATGAATTGCCTGTCGCTCCGCCAAGTGCAGCAGATAAAAACAGTTTTTATTACACAATTCCACGTTGGATTGATGCCACGCCGACGGTGTTACCCGAACAATCCAATGAACCCATTGTACCTCCCACCGCAGAAACGGAACATTTAACCTGGTTCGATCAACGACAAAAAAATATTCGCAATTGGGCCGATAAAACAGCACTTAAGTTAGACAACTGGTTTGGTGAACCAAGCCCTGAACAGCCTGCCTCAGCTACTTTACGGGTTTTGGTCGATAGCAGTTGGGATAAACACAATGAATATGAAGTCAAACCTCGTATTCGCGGAAAAATCAAACTGCCTACGCTTGAAAATAAACTCAGTGTCGTCTTTGGTGATGACTCACTGGATAACGAATTGCAAAATAACATCGCTATTACCAACGAAAACCCAGGCAATGCTGCAGACAAAACCTTAGACAGTAAACGTAGCCGTGAAGACAACAGTTCTTTGGCATTACGCTGGTCCAACTTTGCCGATCGTCTGCCTTTTGAAACAGATGTCGATTTAGGGGTGCGTTCTGGCGATGATATATATTTGCGTTTAAAAGCCAGTAAAGACTGGGCTTTGGAAAATGATTTCTCTTTTCATGCCGAACAAATTTACCGTTATGGCATCGACAGTGAAAATTATCTCAGAACCAACTTGGAGCTAACACACGCCCGTCCCAATCAAGCGTTCTTGTCCAATCAATTTAGCTTGACCTATGCCGATGAACAAGATGATGATTTGGTTTGGGACAACTACACCTTTAGACAACATCAATTCTTTGCAGGTAACCGTTTTAACTACGGCATTTATACAGGCGGTTATTATCACGATGATGACTTGCGTTTAAATCGATGGGGGCCATTTGTCTCTTGGCGTCAACCATTTTTACGTGAATGGTTCTTTATTCAGGGCGATGTCAATTATTTAAATGATGATCGTGCAGATCGTAGTCATTATCTCGGTGCTTTAGTGCGTTTAGAAGCCATTTTCTAAACAGGTAACATCTACAATCAATTCAAATTAAAAAACCAAGTCTTGTTCGCAAGACTTGGTTTTTTGCAAGATGATTTTGCAAAATGACGATGCATTATTTGCACAACACATCCTCAATCACGTTCATGTGAAAACAGTCTTACTTTAACAGCAAGCTATTAATACGTTTCACATATTCCGCTGGGTCTTCAGGCAAACCACCTTCAGCAATTACAGCCTGATCAAATATTACATGCGCTAAATCATCAAATTGATTTGAGTCCTGTAATTTTTTCACCAATGGATGCTCTGGATTGATTTCCAAAATTGGCTTCATATCAGGTACAGCTTGTCCTGCATCCTTTAACATACGAATCAATTGTGGCGACAGCTCACCTTCACCTGTCACTAAGCAGGCAGGTGAATCGACCAAACGTGTCGTTACACGTACTTCTTTGGTTTTAGCACTTAAAGATGCTGACAATTGCTCGATCACAGGTTTAAATTGTTCTGCAGCCGCATCTAAAGCTTTTTTCTCTTCGGCATCTTGTAGATCGCCTAAATCAACTGCACCTTTAGACACGTTTTGCATTGGCGTGCCATCAAACTCATGCACAAAGTTCATAGCCCACTCGTCTACGCGTTCTGCCATCAACAACACTTCAATGCCTTTTTTCTTAAATAGCTCCAACTGTGGAGAATGCTTTGCTGCGTTCAGGTTATCTGCAGTAACGTAGTAAATCGCTTTCTGACCTTCTTTCATTCGCGCTTTGTAGTCCGCCAATGAGGTACTGATGTCATCATTGCTTGAAGTGGCATAGCGTAATAATTTCAGGATACGCTCACGGTTACCAAAGTCTTCGCCTAAGCCTTCTTTTAAGACTGAACCAAATTCTTGATAGAATTGCTTAAATTTTTCTTGGTCTTTTTCATCTTCAGACTTGGCCAAATTGTCCAACATGGTCAACACACGACGTGTATTGCCTTCGCGGATGGTTTTCACATCACGGCTTTCTTGCAATAACTCACGGCTCACGTTCAACGGCAAATCGGCGCTATCCACCACACCTTGCACAAAGCGCAGATAATTAGGAATCAGGTTGTCTGCCTCATCCATAATAAATACGCGTTTCACATACAATTTAATTCCCGCTTTCGCTTCACGGGTAAAAATGTTATGCGGTGCTTTACTTGGTACATACAACAACTGGGTGTATTCAGTGCTGCCTTCAACGCGGTTATGCGCCCATGCCAATGGTGCGTCAAAATCGTGACTGAGGTTTTTATAAAACTCGATGTACTGTTCTTCGCTAATTTCGTTTTTATTGCGCGTCCACAACGCACTGGCCGAATTAATCGTTTCCCATTCATCAGTTTCCACATACTGACCTGCTTTCGGTGTTTCACCTTCAGCGGCTTCTTCTTGCTGCCATACTTCTTTCTGCATTTGAATTGGCAAACTGATATGATCAGAGTATTTATTGATAATCTGCTTAACTTTGTAGCTTTCTAAATAATCCAGTGCATCTTCACGCAAATGCAAAATAATATCGGTACCTCGTTCTGCTTTGTGAATTTGCTCGACATCAAACTCGCCCGTACCCGCACTGCTCCAACGCACGGCTTCATCTGCAGCCAATCCCGCACGGCGTGATTCCACAGTAATTTTATCGGCCACGATAAAACCTGAATAAAAACCAACACCAAATTGACCAATCAATTGTGCATCAGCTTTTTGATCGCCGGTTAATTTAGACATAAAGTCTTTGGTGCCCGATTTGGCAATCGTACCTAAATGATCAATCGCTTCCTGTTGGCTTAGACCAATGCCGTTATCTGAAATAGTTAAAGTTTTATTTTCTTTATCTAGACGAATACGTACACGTAAATCAGGATCATTTTCATAATATTCAGGATGGTTGATACCCTCAAAACGTAATTTGTCGCAGGCATCTGATGCGTTAGAAATCAGTTCACGCAAGAAGATTTCAGGGTTGGAATAAAGAGAATGGGTCACCAAATGTAATAACTGCGCCACTTCGGCTTGGAAACTGTGTTTTTGGCTTTGCTCGCTCATTCATCACTCCTTAAAATTCATAAACATGGTTATTGTTGGATGTGTTAATGAATTGGAGTGATGTGCTGATTTTTCAAGCCTAAATCTAGAAAAATTTAAAAAGGTGCGCGTTGATAAACCTGATTTAAATGATAATCTAATTTCTGCTGACGCAAATTATACATTTGGGTTAAACAATCGACTGAAGCGCCACAACGATCACGCAATTCTAACCAGCGCAATTGTTCATCACGAATTTGTGAACGCATCCCCATGGCGACCAAACGGCTGACGATACGATAGGTGGTGGCCATTTTCACATCGGCATCATTGACCGCACGATGTTCACAAATGGCATGTTCCGTTTGTGTTTTGGCTTTCTCACAAGAAAAACTTGCCGCATGCCCCGCAACACTTAGCATTAAACCAAGACACACTAACCAACCATATTTGATCGACATGAATGAATTCCTTATTTATTGTTCTTTACTTTATCTTTCAGACTGTAAATGAACATGGCATATGCTCTCAATTTTTTCATTCGCTACATTTGTTATTTTTTGCAATAAAAAAACCCCACCCTAAAGATGGGGTTGCGCTGATTTTTATTATTATAAAGAGCTACGTTTTATGATTAGAATTTGTAGCTATAACCGATGGTGTACACCATTGGGTCGATGTCTAGATCAAATGGATCTAAACCTTCGATTTCAACTTTTGGACTTAGTTGTGCATAACGTGCATCAAAGAATACGCCCCAGTTTTTTGCATCCGCTGGCTGGAAGTTAAAACCGATTTGACCTGCAAAACCAAAGTCTTCTTTTACCTTAACTTTACCTAAATCAGATTTTTCATCCCATGCAACAAATGCTGTACCACCTACACCAATGTATGGTGTAAAACGAGTTGAATTTTTAAAATTATATTTAGCAGTTAACGTTGGTGGTAATTGTTTGATTTTAAGAGCAGAATCACCATTCACTAGCACATCGTGGCTGATTGGCGTAGCCAACAATAATTCTGCAGAGATATTGTCATTAAAGAAATATTCTACCGATGGTGTAAATGCATATTCATGATCAGCTTCTACATTCACTGCGCCATTTAGAATATCTGTATCTTGTGTTGGAGAAATTACAGAACCACCAACTTTAACTTGCCATTGACCTGCCATAGCAGAAGCAGACATCCCCATTAATGCAATTAGAGCAACTTGCTTTAACATTTCAAAACCACCCTTTAGAATAAAAATCTTAACGCTTAATTAATATTAAACGCGACAACTATTAATATGCAACACGTATTAAACATAATATTTTAATTATTTTATAAATCATTAATTATTATATAAATTTATTTTAAATAGACCAAATTACTTGGTTTTAAAACCCGAGTTAATTAATAAAGTTTATATTATTATTTCCCGACTATATTACTCAATTTTATTTAGAAAATAAATTAAAAGATTTATTTAGAATACATCTTATATTTATTTAAAAATTAAACAAATTTATTTTAAATTGATTAATTCACTTAGAATAGATCTCTTGCGAAAGTCATTATTGAAAATTTATCCGGTTTACCAGTGCAGCGATTAAGTTAATGCGTAAACCGAATCTTTTCCGTCTATTTCGATAGCGTTCACTTA